>JAXITB010000007.1:0-19174 GCA_034680305.1 Polaromonas sp.
AGGGCAGCGGCCGCCGCCCAGCCCCAGCGCGGGTTGTAGAGAAAGGCACGGGCCAGGGCCACCAGGTCGGCATCGCCGCGTTCGAGCACGTCTTGCGCCTGCTGGGGCTCGGTGATGAGCCCCACGGCAAAGGTGGTCAGACCCGAGCGCTCGCGCACGGTCTTGGCCAGCGGCACCTGGTATTCAGGCCCCAGAGTGATCTTTTGCAGGGGCGAGACGCCACCCGAGGAGATGTGTACGAACTGGGCGCCATGGGCCTTCAGTCGGCACGCCAGCTCGGCGGTTTCCTCGATGGTCCAGCCGCCATCGACCCAGTCGGTGCCCGAGATGCGAACGCCCAAAGTGCCCCCAAAGACGCGGCGCACATCGTCCAGAATCTCCAGCGTCAGGCGAATTCGATGGTCGAAGGAGCCGCCATAGGCGTCCTGGCGCTGATTGGCCAGCGGCGAAAGGAACTGGTGCAGCAAGTAGCCATGGGCGGCGTGCAGTTCGATGGCCTCGATGCCGATGTCGGCACTGCGGCGGGCTGCAGCAACAAAGTCGGCCCGCAGTTGGGCGATGTCAGCCAGGCTCAAGGCCTGTGGTGGCGCTTCGTGCGGCAGGTGCGGCAGCGCGCTCGGCCCCCGAGTGGGCCAGCCACCCTGCTCGGGCGTGATCAGTTGACCGCCGCGCCAGGGCACCTCGCTGGAGGCCTTGCGCCCGGCATGGCTCAGTTGTATGCACACCGGCATGGGCGGGGCCAGTCGACGCGCGCGGTGCAATTTGTCCTGCAGGGCCGCCGCCGTAGTGTCGTCCCACAGGCCCAGGCAGCCGGGGGTGATGCGGCCCTCGGCGCTGATCGCAGTGGCCTCCAGGGTGAGCAGGCCGGCGCCGCTGTTGAGCAAGCTGGCCCAGTGGGCCAGATGCCAGTCGGTGGCACAGCCGTCTTCGGCCGAGTACTGGCACATCGGGGCGATGACGATGCGGTTGGGCAGGGTCAACTCGCCGGCGGGTGCGTGGAAGGTGAAGGGGGAGAAAAGTTGACTCACAGCGTTCTTGTGTTTGTGGTGCGGACTTGGAATCAAGTCCGGCGTGTGGCATTTGGGGCTGGCTCATAATTGTCGGCTTTCCTGCGCTGTCTTGCCCGCACCATGCTATTTCTGCTCTCGCCTGCCAAGTCCTTGGACTACGACACCCCGCTGGCCGATCTGCCGCACACCCTGCCTGGATTCATCGAACAGTCGGGCGAGCTGATTGACGTGCTGCGTGAAAAGTCGCCGCAAGACATCGCGCAATTGATGGACCTGTCTGACAAGCTGGCCGCGCTCAATGTCGCGCGCTATCAGGCTTGGAGCAAGCGCTTTAGCGCCAGCAATTCGCGCCAGGCGATGCTGGCTTTCAATGGCGATGTGTACGAAGGGCTGGACGCGCGCAGCCTCAAGCCGGCGCAGTTGCAGTGGGCGCAGGAGCATGTGTGCATCCTCAGCGGTCTGTATGGGGTGCTGCGGCCACTGGACTGGATGCAGCCCTACCGGCTCGAAATGGGCACGGCCTTGCTCAATGCCCAGGGCAAGAACCTCTATCAATTCTGGGGCTCGCGCATTGCCGAGTACCTCAATGAGCGGGCGCAGGCGCATACGCAGCCCTTGATCGTCAATTTGGCCAGTGAGGAGTATTTCAAGGCGGTTGACCTCAAGGCCTTGAAGCTGCCCGTGGTGCAGTGCGTGTTCGAGGAATTCAAGGGCGGCAAGTACAAGATCATCAGCTTTATGGCCAAGCGAGCCCGCGGTCTGATGACCCGCTATGCCATTGAAAAGAAGGTCACCAGCGTCAAGAAGCTCGAGGCCTTTGACCAGGAAGGCTACGCCTACGCGCCCGAAGTCTCGCAGAGCGACCGTCTGGTGTTTCGGCGGCGGCAGCCGGGCGCTTGAGGCGGCCAGCCGTCAGCAACGGATGGATACATCTGTGGCCATCATCCAGCTCCGACCCAGCCAGCCTCGGGCGATACTGGCCAGACCTTGACCATGACCCAGCTGATCACACAAGACACCCAACGCAGCGTCAAGCAGTGGCTGCAAGCTCAGCGCGCCGCCGGTTTTGACGATCTGGCCCTGTACCGGGCGCTGCGCGACTCGGGCTGGGACCACCTGACGGCCTGCGATTGGGTGGGTTTGAAGCCCGCGCAGGTCCAGACCGGGCCTTTGCCGGTGGCTGACACCCAGGCCCGGGCGGTGCCCTGGCCCGAAGGCGCCGGTCAGCAAGCTTGGCTCGATGCCGGCGACCGGCGCGTGCAGGCCCTGGCGGTGATGCGTGAGCCCCCGATCATCGTACTGGGGCAGTTGCTTGATGCCCAGGAGTGCGAGACCCTGATGGACGCGGCGAGGCCGCGCCTGCAGCGCTCGTTGACGGTCTCGCTGCAGTCTGGGGGCGAGGAAGAAAACGCCGACCGCACCAGCCAGGGGATGTTCTTTCAGCGCGGCGAGACGGCGCTGATCGATCGCATCGAGCAGCGCCTGGCTCGCTTGCTGAACTGGCCGGTGGAAAACGGCGAGGGCCTGCAGATTCTGCGTTACGGCCCAGGCACCGAATACAAGCCGCATTACGACTATTTCGACCCCGCTGCCCCTGGCACGCCCAGCATCTTGCAGCGCGGCGGGCAACGGGTGGCCACGGTGGTGATCTACCTCAACGACCCGCAGGCTGGCGGCGCCACCGTGTTTCCAGACGCGCAGTTCGAGTGCCTGCCGGTGCGAGGCAATGCGGTGTTTTTCAACTACAGCCGGCCTGATCCGTCGAGCCGGTCGCTGCACGCGGGCGCGCCGGTGCTGCAAGGGGAGAAGTGGATCGCCACCAAGTGGCTGCGCGAGGGGCGATTTGCTTGAGGTCGGTCTGACGCGACAATCGCCCGCATGAACACGCCCGAACAATCGGCCCTGGGCAAGACCTCGGCCTACCCCGATCAGTACGACCCCAGCCTGCTGTTTCCGCTCGCACGCATGCCCAAGCGTCAGGAAATCGGCATTGGCGCGAGCCTGCCTTTCATGGGGGCCGACCCGTGGACCGCCTACGAGCTGAGCTGGCTCAATGCGCGTGGCAAGCCGCAGTTGGCGATCGCTCAGCTCGTGGTGCCCTGCGAGACGCCCTGCATCATCGAGAGCAAATCCCTCAAGCTCTACCTGGGCAGCTTCAGCAACAGCCGATTTGCCGATGCGGCCGAGGTGTTGGCCCGGCTCAAGACCGACCTGAGCCAAGCGCTGTGGCAGACCGAGAGCGTCCAGACGACCTCGGTGGGCATACGCCTGATTGCGCCCGATGACTTTGACCAGCAGGACGTGCAAGAACTCGACGGAGTCAATCTCGATCGCCTGGACATCGATTGCGAGGACTACACGCCGGCGCCGCATTGGCTGACGGCAGCGTTTGACGAGCAGCCAGTCAGCGAGGTGCTGACCAGTCGTTTGCTCAAGAGCAATTGCCTGGTCACCGGCCAGCCCGACTGGGGCAGTGTGCAGATCAGCTACAGCGGCCCGCAAATCGAGCAGGGCGGCTTGCTGCGCTACCTGGTGAGTTTTCGCAATCACCATGAATTCCATGAGCAGTGCGTCGAGCGCATTTTCATGGACGTCTGGAACCGCTGCAAGCCCACGCGGCTGGCGGTCTATGCCCGCTACACCCGGCGCGGCGGCCTGGACATCAACCCCTTTCGCACCAGCCACCCGCAGGCCCTGCCGCCGTCGGTGCGCACCGCGCGGCAGTAGGGCGTGCGACAGGGTTTCGGCCGGCTCAGAACAACTGGTCGCTGTAGTCGGCTTGCGTCTGTTCCGCTCGCGGTTGCGCAGCGCCGGCCTTGATCAGCGTGCCCACCCGAACACCGAGCAGACGCAGCCGGCGATCCAGCGGTACGCGCTTGAGCAGTTGACCGGCCGATCGCCGAATCTGGCGCGCATCGTCGGTGGCCTCCTCCAGGGTCTGGTCACGGGTGAGACTGCGAAAGTCCTCGTAGCGCAGCTTGATGCCGATGGTGCGGCCGCGGTAGCCCTTGCGCTGCAGGTCGTCGGCCACGCGTTCGCACAGTTGCGTGAAGATGGCGCCCAAGTCCTGGCGGTCGCGCACCGGGTGCAAGTCGCGCTCGAAGGTGGTCTCGCGGCTCATCGAAACTGGCTCGCTGTGCGTGACCACCGGCCGGTCGTCACGGCCCCAGGCGGCGGCGTGCATCCAGGCACCGGTGGCGGCGCCAAATCGCTCAATCAGCCAGGTGCGGTCTTGTGCGGCCAACTCGCCGATGGTGTGGATGCCCAGCGCCTGCAGCTTTTCGTCGGCCTTGGGGCCGATCCCGTTGATCTTGCGACAAGCCAATGGCCAGATCAGGCTTTCCAGGTCGGACGTGTGAACGATGGAGATCCCGTTGGGCTTGTTGAACTCGCTGGCCATTTTGGCGATCAGCTTGTTGGGCGCCACCCCAATTGAGCAGGTCAGACCGGTCTTGTTGAAGATGCTGCGCTGGATCAGGCGTGCCAGCGAGCGCCCGCCGTCGCGCTGGCCACCGGGCACCTCGGTGAAGTCGATGTAGACCTCGTCGACGCCGCGGTCCTCCACCAGCGGGGCGATTTCGGCGATGGTGTCCTTGAAGGCGCGTGAGTAGCGCCGGATCTCGTCGAAATCGACCGGCAGCACGATGGCTTGCGGGCACAGGCGCGCTGCCTTCATCATGCCCATGGCCGAACCCACCCCGAATTGGCGCGCTGCATAGGTGGCGGTGGTGATCACGCCCCGGCCCACATAGTCCTTGAGCCGGGGGAAGGCCTCGACAGGCACCTCTTGGGTGGACTTAAAGGCGGCAGTCAGCGCATCGTCGGCCTGTCGGCGCCCGCCGCCGATGACCACGGGCAAGCCCTTGAGCTGCGGATAACGAAGCAACTCCACGGACGCAAAAAAAGCATCCATGTCCAGGTGGGCAATGCGGCGCGTCAGGGTCGGATCGGACACCGCGCGAGCCTAGAACAAGGTGCCTTCATCTGCCTGCTTAGGCTTCCTGATCGACCCTCAGCACCAGATTGCCGGTCAACTGGCCCTGCTCGACTTGTTCATGGGCGCTGACGATCTCATCGAGGGACAGGCGCTGGGCGATGTTGTGTTGCAGCACGCCACGCCCGAGCAGTCGCTGCAGCGTGGTCTGGGCCAGCTCCCGCTCGGCGAGGCTGAGGTTGTAGACGATGAAGAACTTGAGCTGCAGGTTGCGCGAGATCAGCGGAAAGAAAGGCAGGGGCATGGGCGTGATGCTGCTGCCATAGACCACGCATTGCCCGCCCGGCCTGAGCATCTGGGTGTCGGCCAGCGCGTTGGTGCCCAGGTCGACCTCGATGACGCGATCAACCCCGCGACCGCCGGTCAGTTCGATCACCCGCTCGGCCAAGGGCTCAGACTTGTACATCACCACCGCATCGGCCCCAGCGGCCAGCGCCAGCTCGGCCTTGGCCGGTGTGCTGACCGAGGCGATCACCCGCGCCGCGCCCATTTGCACCGCCATTTGCACCGCGTAGTGGCCCACCGCGCCGGCACCGCCGGCCACAAGAACCGTCTGGCCGGTGACGCCGCCGTCCATCAGCACCGCGTGCATGGCCGTCAAGGCCGGAATGCCCAGACAGGCACCGGCCTCGTCCGGTACCGAGTCGGGCATCGCCACCGCCTGTTGCTGCGGCAGACAGATCCACTGGCAGGCGGTGCCGTGCGGTCTGCCCCAGGCGGCATTCCACAGCCAGACCCGCTGACCGATCCGCTCGGCCGACACGCCTGCACCCACTTGGTCGATCACGCCCATGCCGTCGCTGTGCGGGACGATCCGTGCAAAGGGCATGCCGCCGGTGCGCAGGCCTTGTCGGGACTTCACATCGGACGGGTTGACGCCCGACCACAGCAGGCGCACGCGCACTTCGCCCGCTTCGGGCAGGGGCGTTGGCAGTTGCGCCAGTTGCAGGACCTCGCGGGCACTGCCCTGACGTTCGTAGTAGGCGGCTTTCATGGCGGGACTTTCTTGATCAGGTGGCTCAGGCGGTCGGGTAAGTGCCCGGCAGCAGGATTTCGCGGTTGACGGTGCCGATCTGGGTGTGGCCGCAAAAAGCCATGGTGACATCGAGCTCCTTGTGGATGATCTCCAGGGCGCGCGTCACGCCGGGCTGGCCCATGGCGCCCAGGCCATAGAGGAAGGCGCGGCCAATGTACGTGCCTTTGGCGCCGAGGGCGATGGCCCGCAACACGTCCTGGCCGCTGCGGATGCCACCGTCCATGTGGACCTCGATCTGGTGGCCGACCGCATCGACGATGGCCGGCAGGGCCTCGATGCTCGACTGCGCGCCGTCGAGTTGACGCCCGCCGTGGTTGGAGACGATCAGCGCGTCGGCGCCCGACTGTGCGGCCAGCTTGGCGTCTTCGACGTCTTGGATGCCCTTGAGGATGAGCTTGCCGCCCCAGCGCTGCTTGATCCATTCGACGTCTCCCCAGTTCAGGGCTGGGTCGAACTGGCTGGCCGTCCATTCAGACAGGCTGCTCATGTCGGCCACGCCGCTGACATGGCCGACGATGTTGCCGAACTGACGCCTCGGTGTGCCGAGCATGCCCATGGCCCAGCGCGGCTTGCTGGCGATGTTGATCAGGTTCTTCAGGGTGAGTTTGGGCGGCGCCGACAGACCGTTGCGCAGGTCTTTGTGACGCTGGCCCAGGATCTGCAGGTCCAGGGTGAGCACCAGGGCCGAGCAGCGCGCAGCCTTGGCCCGATCGATCAGGCGCTCAATGAAGCCGCGGTCTTTCATCACATAGAGCTGAAACCAGAAACCTTCGCCCGCGTGCTGGGCCACGTCTTCGATGGAGCAGATGCTCATGGTCGAGAGCGTGAACGGAACGCCGAACTGCTTGGCCGCGCGCGCGGCCAGGATCTCTCCGTCGGCATGCTGCATGCCCGTCAGGCCGGTCGGGGCGATGGCCACCGGCATGGCCACCTTCTGCCCGATCATGGTGGTGGCGGTGCTGCGCCCCTCCATATTGACCGCCACCCGCTGGCGGAATTTGATTTTCTGGAAATCGCTCTCGTTGGCGCGGTAGGTGCTTTCGGTCCAGGCACCACTGTCGGCATAGTCGTAGAACATGCGCGGCACGCGCCGCTGGGCCAGTTGTCGCAGGTCTTCGATGTGGGTGATGACAGGCATGCGTATCCTTTGAGCCGATCGGAGCCCCGATGGTAGCGGCCGCCGATCCATCGCGTGCTGAAAGCCCAAAGACCGCCCTTGAAAAAATTTTGGGCTGCCGCCCAAACGTGATGGGCCCGCGCAAGCTATGCTCGCGCCCGTGAAATCGCTCCCGCCCCCGCCATGGACAGCCTGACCCAGATTGCCCTCGGTGCCAGCTTGAGTGTGGCCGTCATGGGGCGGCGCACGGCGGTCTGGAAGTCGGCCCTGTGGGGCGGTCTGGCCGGACTGTTGCCCGACCTCGATGTGCTGGTTGACCATGGCGACGCGATCCTGAACATGATTCGTCATCGGGGGCCGAGCCATTCGCTGCTTTGGCTCACCTTGCTTGCCCCCGCGCTGGCTTACTTGGCTTGGCGCTTGCCTGGTGGCGCCGGCGCGGGTGGCCAGGCGGGCGGTCGGGCCAGTTGGCGCCGCTGGTGTCTGGCCCTTTGGCTGGCTTTGTTCACCCACCCCTTGCTCGATTTGATGACGATCTACGGCACCCAGGTGCTGCAGCCTTGGACGGACGAGGCCTGGGGCCTGGGCAGCATCTTCATCATCGATCCGCTCTACACCTTGCCTCTGCTGGTGGGCCTTTTACTGGCTGGCGTTTTTCAGCGGGTGGAGCGGGGTTTGAGGGCCAATGCACTGGGCTTGCTGATCAGCAGCACCTACTTGGCCTGGAGCGCTTTGGCGCAGGCCAGCGTGGCCGCCCATGCCCGTGACAGCTTGGCTGAAGCTGGCTTGTCCGCGAGACAGATACTGGTCACTCCTGCGCCGCTGCAGACCGTCCTGTGGCGGGTGGTGGCGCTGGAGGAGGGGCGCTATCACGAGGGCTACTATTCCCTGCGCGACGGGGGGCGGCCGATCCGCTTCAGGACTTTCGATCGCGGCGCGGAGTTGCTGGCCGCGCATGCCCAGGAACTGCCTGTGCAAAGTCTCCAGCGCTTTGCCGACGGCTTTGTGCGCATGGGGCAAGGAGGCGGGCGCCTTTGGATCACCGATCTGCGCATGGGGCAAGAGCCCGACTACGTGTTTCACTTCGACATCGGACCGGCCGCCGCCAGACCAGATCAGTCGGCGCCCGCGCAGCAGGTTTCAGCCCGCGTGCCTTTGGGTCCGGGGCTGCACTGGTTGGGGCGGCGCATGCTGGGCAAAGAGGTCGATCCACCCGGCTTGGCGCCGCGCCCCTGATGTCTTGGCCTAACTGGCTGGTGGGACAGTGGTCCCCTGCGGGCGATGGGCCGTTCAGTGCCAGCGCGCCCGGTGGCGTGCGATCTGTGCCCTGACCTGGCTGGGGGCGGTGCCGCCCAGGGTGTTTCGGGCGTTGAGTGAGCCGCGCAGGCTGAGCACCTCGTAGACGTCTTGGTCGATCGACGGGTGAAAGCCTTGCAGTACCGTCAGCGGCAGCTCGGACAGATCGCATTGGTGCTCGGTCGCAGCCTTGACCGCATGGGACACGGTTTCGTGGGCATCGCGAAAGGGCAGACCTTTTTTCACCAGGTAATCGGCCAGATCGGTGGCGGTGGCATAGCCCTTCTTGGCAGCCGCTTCCATGGCGGGGGCGTTCACCGTGATGCCACCTTCCTTGCGGCCGGTGGCCGTATTGAGTTGACCGCCGACCATCTCGCAGAAGATGCGCAATGTGTCTTTGAGCGTGTCGACGGTGTCGAACAGCGGCTCCTTGTCTTCCTGGTTGTCCTTGTTGTAGGCCAGGGGCTGGCCCTTCATCAGAGTGATCAGACCCATGAGATGGCCGACCACCCGTCCGGTCTTGCCCCGCGCGAGCTCGGGCACGTCGGGGTTTTTCTTCTGCGGCATGATGGACGAGCCGGTGGTGAAGCGGTCGGCGATCTTCACAAAACCGAAGTTCTGGCTCATCCACAAAATCAACTCTTCAGAGAAGCGGCTAATGTGCACCATGCACAGACTGGCGGCAGCGGTGAATTCGATGGCAAAGTCGCGGTCGCTCACGCCGTCCAGGCTGTTTTGGCAAACCTGAGGTTGGCCCTGTTCGTCGACCATGCCCAGGCTGCGAGCCACCCGCTCGCGGTCGAGCGGGTAGGTGGTGCCAGCCAGCGCCGCCGAGCCCAGCGGCAGACGGTTGGTGCGGCGGCGCACGTCGGCAAAGCGCTCGGCGTCGCGTGCAAACATCTCCACGTAGGCCAGCAGATGGTGGGCAAAGCTCACCGGCTGGGTCACCTGCAAGTGGGTAAAGCCCGGCAGGATCACCTCGACGTTGTGCTCGGCCACATCGACCAGCGACTTTTGCAGATCGACCAGCAAGTCGATGATCAGGTCGGTCTCGCCGCGCAGCCACAGGCGCACATCGGTGGCCACCTGGTCGTTGCGGCTACGGCCGGTGTGCAGACGCTTGCCCGCATCGCCCACCAGTTGCGTCAGGCGTGCCTCGATGTTCAGGTGCACGTCTTCCAGATCGAGCTTCCATTCAAAGGCGCCAGAATCGATCTCCTGGATGATTTGCGCCATGCCGCGCTGAATGTCAGCCAGGTCCTGCGCACTGATGATGCCTTGCTCGGCCAGCATCTCGGCATGGGCCAAGCTGCCGGCGATGTCGGCCTGCCACAGACGCTTGTCGAAGAAGACGCTGGCGGTGTAGCGTTTGACCAACTCGCTCATGGGTTCCGAAAAAAGCGCGGACCACGCCTGGGATTTTTTGTCGAGCTGGTTTGTCATAAGGGGCGGATTTTAGGGCGGTTCGGTGCCCGGGATCTCCGCTGTGCAGCCCGGTCCACTGCGGGTCCCTCTAGTCAGGCACAGCCGTTTTGCATAAACTCACCCGTCCCCATGCGTGCTGAGCGTGTCCGCTGCCATCATCAATGGCAAGACACTGCCTGATCGAAGTTTTTTCTGGAGACCCCATGAGTTTGTCTAAACGCCGATTCCTTGCCTGGGGCGCTGCCGCCGGTGCAGCCTCTGCCCTGCCCGTGCATGCCCAGGGCAAGCCCCTGATGGATAACCTGCACATGTTCGTTCCTGCAGCACCGGGCGGTGGCTGGGACGGGACCGCCCGTGCGGTTGAGCGCGCCGCCAAGGCGGCAGCGCTGGTCGGCCAGATGTCTTTTGAAAACGTGGGAGGCGCTGGTGGCATGGTCGGCCTGCCCCGTTTCGTCAACCAACGTAAGGGCCAGGGCAATACCTTGATGGTCGGCGGCTCCGTGATGGTCGGTGCTGGCATCGCCAACAAGAGCCCGGTGACGATCAAGAACGTGACGCCCATTGCCCGCTTGACCGAGGAGGCGGGCGTGATTGCGGTTCCCGCCAATGGCAAGATCAAGACGTGGAAGGAGTTGGAAGCGGCCTTCAAGGCCAACCCGCGTGCCGTGTCGGTCGCCGGTGGCAGTGCCGGTGGCACAGATCATCTGATCCTGGGCATGCTCATCAAGGCGTTGGGCAAGAACCCGCGCGAGGCCGCTTATGTGGCCTTCGCTGGCGGCGGCCCCGCCAATGCGGCTATTTTGGGTGGGCAGGTGACTGCTGGGATCTCAGGCTATTCTGAATTTGAGGAACAGATCAAGGCCGGCCGCATGGTGGCCTTGGCGGTATCTGGCAAGAGTCGCATTCCCGGCGTGAATGTGCCGACACTCAATGAATTGGGCGTTGGGGTGAGCGAGTCGAATTGGCGTGGCCTTTTCGCGCCGCCAGGCATCAGCGACAGCCAGCGCAATGCCTTGATCGATTTCGTCACCCGGCTGCACGCCTCGTCGGCCTGGCGGCAGGAACTGGAAACCCGCAAGTGGACCGACGCTTTCATGACCGAGCGGCCCTTCGAGCGCGATCTGGCCAAAGACATTGCCGACAAGGAAGTGTTGATGAAGGAGTTGGGCCTGGCATGAAGCCGGTCCACCTGGCCCTGCTGCTGGCCGTCGTTTGCGGCGTAGCCGCCTGGCAGGTGGCAGTGATTCCTCAGTCGCTGATGCAGATGACTGTCGGGCCTGCTCTGGTCCCGGCCGCGGTGGTCGCTGCCCTGTCGGTGCTGGCCCTGCTGTTCGGCCTGAGCGCCCTCAAGGGGCGGCAGGTCGATGAAAGCGAAGCCCCCGATCAATCGCCGCTGCCGGGTTCGGGGCGACGCATGCTGAGCTTGCTCGGCGGCGGTTTGGCCTTCATGGTGCTGGTCGCGCCGCTGGGCTTCATCTTGGCGGCCACACTTTGCGGCGTGGGCGTGGCCCGTGCATTTGATGCCCCTTGGGGCCTGAAGTCAGTCCTGATTTGCGGCAGCATCGCTGCTGTCTTTTGGTTGGTTTTTGCGCGCTTGCTTGGGGTGGGCCTGGGCCCCGGTCTGCCCTGGCTGATCTGATGACCCCGCCAGGCTGCCATGTCCTCTCTTGATGCTCTGCTGGCAGGCTTTGGAAATGCCTTGCAACCGGCGACCCTGCTTTGGGGTTTTGTGGGCTGCTTTGTCGGTACCTTGGTGGGCGTGCTGCCTGGGATTGGTCCGGCTTTGACCATTGCCTTGCTGCTGCCGCTGACCTTCCATGTGCCGGCCACCAGCATGTTCGTGATGTTCGCTGGCATCTACTACGGCGCCGCTTACGGCGGTTCGACCACCTCCATCCTGATCCGGACCCCGGGTGAGGCTTCGTCCATGATGACGGCCCTGGAGGGCAACAAAATGGCCCGCAATGGCCGTGCCGGGCAAGCCTTGGCCACCGCTGCCATCGGCAGTTTTGTGGCTGGCACCATCGGCACGCTGGCCCTGACCTTCGTGGCACCTTGGGTGGTTGAGGCCGCGCTGGCCTTTGGACCGGCCGAGTACTTCAGTCTCATGGTGCTTTCTCTGGTAGCCGTCTCGGCCGTATTGGGCCGCTCGCTGCTGCGCGGCCTATTGGCCTTGACGGTCGGGCTCCTGCTGGGACTGGTGGGCATCGATCTGCAGACCGGCCAGCCGCGCTTTACTTTCGGTCAGGCGCAACTGCTCGATGGCATCGAGGTAACGGTGGCGGCGGTAGGCCTTTTTGCGGTGGGTGAGGCGCTTTACCTGGCTTGGCAAGGGCGTGAGTCCAAAGCCGGCGAGGTCATGAAGGTCTCGGGCAGCCTGTGGATGAACCGGCAGGATTGGGCTCGATCCTGGAAGGCTTGGTTGCGCGGGGCCTTTTACGGTTTTCCCATCGGCGCTTTGCCGGCCGGTGGGGCCGAGTTACCGACCTTGCTGTCTTACTACACCGAGAAAAAACTCAGCAAGCACCCTGAGGAATTTGGCCAGGGTGCCATTGAAGGCGTGGCCGGGCCTGAGGCGGCCAACAACGCCGCGGCCGCCGGTGTGCTCATGCCTTTGCTGACCCTCGGTATTCCGACTTCGGCCACGGCCGCCATCATGTTGTCGGCCTTTGAGGGTTACGGCATTCAGACCGGGCCACAGCTGTTCACGACGCAAGGCAGCCTGGTTTGGACCTTGATTGCAAGTCTGTACATCGGCAATGTGATCTTGCTGGTGCTCAACTTGCCGCTGGTGGGCCTGTGGGTCAAGCTGCTCAAGATCCCGCCGCCCTGGCTCTACGCCGGGATCATTGTCATATCGACGGCCGGCGTCTACGGGGCTGGCAACTCGGTCTTTAACGTCGGGCTGTTGTTCGTTTTTGGCCTGATCGGTTACGCCATGCGACGCTTCGATTTTCCCGCTGCGCCCCTGATCGTCGGGCTGATCCTGGCCCCGATGGCCGAGCAGTCCCTGCGTCAGGCCCTGACCATCAGCATGGGTGACTGGACTACTTTTGTGACGCGTCCTCTGTCAGGCTTTTTGCTTGGCGTGGCCGCTTTGCTGCTCCTGATACCACCGCTTTGGCGTTGGTGGCGCAGTCGATTGAGCCAGTCTTGATCAGCCCGTGTTGCGCAAGCCTGCCGCGATCCCGTTGATGCTGATGTGGATGCCGCGCTGGGCGCGTTCGTCGGCCTGGCCCGCTCGGTGGCGCCGGATCAGTTCGACCTGCAGGTGGTGCAGCGGGTCGATGTAGGGGAAGCGGTGGCGCATGGAGCGGTGCAGGGCGGGGTTGCCCGCCAGGCGTTGCTTGTCGCCGGTGATCTGACGCAGCGCTTCTGTGGTCCGCTGCCACTCGGCTTCGATGGTGGCGAAGATTTTCTTGCGCAGGCGTGCGTCGTCGACCAGTTCGGCATACCGAGAGGCCAGGGCCAGATCGCTCTTGGCCAGCACCATGTCCATGTTCGACAGCAGCGTGCGAAAAAACGGCCATTGCCGATTCATTTTTTGCAGCAGGGCCAGAGTCGTCTTGCGGGAGCTGCCGTCTTCCTCCAGCAGCGCCTGCACCGCCGAGCCAAAGCCATACCAGCCGGGCAGGGCCAGGCGGCACTGGCCCCAGCTGAAGCTCCAGGGGATGGCGCGCAGGTCTTCGATTTTCTGGCTGGCTTTGCGCGATGCTGGGCGTGATCCGATGTTGAGTTCGGCAATCTCCCGCAAGGGCGTCGCATTGAAGAAATAGCTGTCAAAGCCGGGCGTTTCATAGACCAGGGCCCGGTAGGCCTGCATGCTGGCTTCGGACAGTTTGGCTGCCGTGTCTAGAAACAGCCTGGGCGCTGGCCGGGTGGGCTGCAGCAAGGTGGCCTCCAGCGTGGCAGCCACCAGGGTCTCGAGATTGCGCCGTCCGATCTCTGGGTTGGCGTATTTGGAGCCGATCACCTCACCTTGTTCGGTCAGCCGGATCTGCCCGCGCACCGTCCCCGGCGGCTGTGCCAAGATGGCCTGGTAGCTTGGCCCGCCCCCTCGGCCGACGGTACCGCCGCGGCCGTGGAACAGGCGCAGTTGGATGTTGTGCGAGTTGGACAGCTCGTCAAACAAGGCCACCAGAGCGATCTCGGCGCGGTAAAGCTCCCAGTTGCTGGTGAAGATGCCGCCATCCTTGTTGCTGTCGGAGTAGCCCAGCATCACCTCTTGCTCGGCGCCACTGGCCTGCATCAGTGCGGCCACGCCGGGCAGGGCATAGAACTCGCGCATGATGCGCTCGGCTTGGCGCAGGTCTGCGATGGTTTCGAACAGTGGCACGACGATCAGGTCAAGGCGTGCTGTGCTCGGCCGCCTTGGTGCTGCGGGCTGCAGCACGCCTTGCATGAGCCCGCATTCTTTTTGCAGCAGCATCACCTCGAGCAGATCGCTCACGGTTTCGGTGTGGCTGATGATGTAGTGGCGTATGGCCTGTGTGCCGTAGCGCTGTCGCACCCTGCCGGCCGTCTCGAAAATCTGCAGCTCAGCCAGGGTCAGTGCCGAATACTGCGCGCCGCGTACCCGCAGGGGCCGCGCATCGGCCAGCAGTTGCAACAGCAGCGCCTGACGTGCGTCCTCCTCGAGCCGGGCATAGTCGCCGGCCAGTCCCGCCACCTGGAGCAGTTCGGTCATCACCTGTTCGTGTTTGTCCGAGCTTTGTCTCAGGTCGATGGTGGCGAGATGAAAGCCGAAGACCTCGGCCGCGCGGATGAGCGCATGCAGGCGCTGGTCGGCCAGAGGCTTGGCGTGATGCGACAGCAGCGAGGTTTCGATGGTTCGCAGGTCACCCAGAAAGTCTTCGGCCTGGCCATAAGGGTTCTGCGGGGCGAGCGCGTGGCGGGCCGCATCGCCCCCACTGAGGGCCTTGAGCGTAGCCGCCAGACGCGCGTAGATGCCAGTCAGGGCGCGTCGGTAGGGCTCGTCCAAGCGGTGTTCGTTCAGATCGGGCGATTGGTCGGCCAGGTGCGCCATCGCGGGCGTGACCGGGGTCAGCAGGGCAGACATCGACAGCTCCCGCCCCAGCAGGTGGACCTCGGTCAGGTAGTGGCGGATCACCAGATCGGCCTGCCGTTCGATGGCGTAGCTCAGGGTCTGCGCGCTCACGTTTGGGTTGCCGTCGCGGTCGCCACCGATCCACTGGCCCATGCGCAGGAAGTTAGCCACCGGATGCTGGCCAAGCTCTCTTTCCAGATGGGCGTAGATTTTTGGGATCTCCCGCAGGAAGGTGGCTTCGTAGTAGGACAAGGCGTTGTCGATCTCGTCGGCCACCGTCAGCTTGGTAAAGCGCAGCAACCGGGTCTGCCAAAGCTGCATCACCCTTGCCCGCAACTGCGCCTCGTTGGCCTCGAGTTCGCGCGGGGTCAGCGCATCGCGCGCGGCATTGAAGGCGGCCGCGCGCAGACGGATGTCTTCGCGGGCGCCCAGCAGTTGGGCGATGTCGCGCTCGGCATCGAGAATGCTCTTGCGCTGGACCTCCGTGGGGTGTGCGGTGAGCACGGGCGCGACCAGGCTATGGGCCAGGGTCTGCGAAATGGCCCGGGTCGACAGGCCGGCCCAGCGCAGGCGGGCCAGGGCCACGTCGATGCTGCCTTCCTGGGTGTCACCCTGGCGCTCATGGATGACGCGGCGACGAATGTGGTGCCGGTCTTCGGCCAGATTGGCCAGATGACTGAAATAGGTGAAGGCGCGGATCACGCTGACCGTTTGGTCTCCTGACAGGCCCTTGAGAAGCTTTTTCAGGGCGCGGTCGGCCTCGTGGTCGGCATCGCGCCGGAATGCCACCGACAGCTTGCGCACTTGCTCGATCAGGTCGAAGGCGGCCTGGCCCTCCTGTTCGCGAATCACGTCGCCCAGGATGCGTCCGAGCAGTCGGATGTCTTCGACCAGCGGTCGCTCGTCCTGGCGGCTGCGCGAGCCGGCAGGCTTGGTGGGCGCAAGTGAGGGTTTATCCATGGCAGTCTGGCCAAATACCCCATGCTAGCATCGGGTATTAGCGTTCAATTACCAGCAGGTTACGAGTGGCACATTCGATTTCCAGTCTCAAGAAGGTGGTCATTGCCACCCGCGAAAGCCGTCTTGCCTTGTGGCAGGCCGAGCATGTCAAGGCATTGCTCGAGCAGCACTTGGGCTGGCGGGTTGATCTTCTGGGCATGACCACGCAGGGCGATCAGATTCTGGACCGGTCCCTGAGCAAGGTTGGTGGCAAGGGCTTGTTCGTCAAAGAGCTCGAGACCGCGCTGGCCGATGGTCGGGCTGATCTGGCGGTGCATTCGCTCAAGGACGTGCCCATGGACCTGCCCGAGGGCTTTGCCCTGGCTTGCGTGATGGAGCGCGAGGACCCGCGTGACGCTTTCGTCTCCAACCAATTTGCCAGCCTGGCCGATCTGCCTGACGGTGCGGTGGTGGGCACTTCGAGTTTGCGACGGCAGGTGCTGATCAAGGCCCTGCGGCCAGACCTCAAGATCATGCCGCTGCGCGGCAACCTCGACACCCGTCTGCGCAAACTCGACGAGGGTCATTACCAGGCCATCGTGCTGGCCGCAGCCGGCCTCAAGCGCTTGGGCCTGGGCGGGCGCATCCGTTCGGTTTTCGACGAAGGCCAAATGCTGCCGGCAGCCGGGCAAGGGGCGCTGGGCATCGAGGTTCGGGCGGATCGCCAGGACATGATCGATGGCCTGGCCGTGTTGGCCCATCACCCCACGTGGCTTGCGGTGACGGCCGAGCGCGCAGTCTCCCGCGCCATGGGCGGCAGTTGTTCGATGCCGCTGGCCGCTTTCACTCGGGGCGCGGGCCAGGGGGGGGTGCTGCGCCTAGATGCAGCTTGGGGTGACCCTGGCGACTTGACCGACGAGGTGCTGCAGGCAGCGCCCCGGCCGCTGTCGCCCTTGGTTCGGGTCAGTGAGCAGGCGGTGGTGACTGAACAGGCGCAGGCGCGTGCCTTGGGCGAACGGGTGGCGGCCAAGCTGCGCGCTGCCGGTGCGCAGGGCATGCCTGCGCATTGAGCCCGCAGCTGCGCCATCTTTTCTGGCCTGCGGACTGATCACGCCGCCATCCATGACATCTACCGTCCGCGTGCTGGTTACCCGGCCCAATGTCGAGGCCCAGGTTTGGGTGGCCCGTTTGCAGGCCGAAGGCGTGCAGGCCGAAGCCATGCCCTTGCTGGACATATCGGCCTTGTTGGCGACGGTCGATCTGGCTGCTTGGTGGCAGCGCCTGACGATGTTCGAGGCGCTGATGTTCGTCAGCGGCAATGCGGTCAATCATTTTCTTCACGGCTGGGTCGGGCCCTGGCCACAGGGCGTGCGCTGCCTGGCCCCGGGCCCCGGCACCGGCGCTGTGTTGCGTGGCCATGGTGTGCCCGCGCACCTGATCGACGAGCCAGCGGCCGATGCGCCGCAGTTTGACTCGCAGGCGCTCTGGCAGGCCGTGGGTGGGCGCTCTTGGCAGGGGCGGCGCGTCTTGCTGGTACGCGGTCGCAGCGGGCCATCTGACGCATCGCCAGGCCGCAATTGGCTGGTTGAGCAACTGGGTCAAGCCGGTGCAGTGGTGGAGGCGGTGTCGGTGTATGAGCGGCGAGCGCCAACGTTTTCGCTGGCGCAGCTCGAGCGTATGCGCCAGGCCAGCACCGACGGGTCGATCTGGCTGTTCAGCAGCTCGGAGGCCATTGCTCACCTGCCGGCCGGGTTCGATGGCCGTCAGGCGCGCGCCCTGGCTACCCATCCGCGCATTGCACAAGCCGCGCAAGAGGCCGGATTTATACAGGTGATTCAATCTCGGCCGGCCCTGCCTGAGGTGTTGGCCTCGATAAAATCGGCATGTGATGACTGAGCCTGCGGCTTCGGCCTCTTCTTCTGCTTCCCCCTCGGCCCAGGTCCCGCTGGCGGCCGTCGAGGTCATTGACTCGCCCATTCAAGACCTGACGCCCGCCCCCAATTGGTGGCAAACACGGGGCTGGGCCTGGTTCCTGTTGTCCGTGGCCGCCATCGGTTTGGTCTTGGGCTTGATGCTGTGGCAAAAGCTCAGCGGCATTCAAGAAGAGTTGGCTCGGCGCAGCTTGGACACCGGCGCGCAGGCCATATCGGCCCGCACCATGGCCCAGCAGGCGCAAGACACCGCCCGCGAGATGGCTGCCCGGGTCTCTGGCCTGGAGTCGCGCTTAAGCGAGGTCAGTCTGCAGCGTCGTCAACTCGAAGAGCTCATGCAGAGCTTGTCGCGTTCGCGCGACGAAAACCTGGTGGTCGACATCGAATCGGCCTTGCGCCTGGCCCAGCAGCAGGCGCAACTGACCGGCAGTGCCGAGCCGCTGCTGGCGGCCCTGCGCACCGCAGAGCAGCGGCTGCAGCGCGCCGCCCAGCCGCGGCTCAACCCAGTGCTGCGGGCCATCACCCACGACAGCGAACGCATCAAGGCAGCCGCGGTCACCGACATCCCGGCTTTGCTGGTCAAAATCGACGAGCTGGCCCGCCTGTTTGACGATCTGCCCCTGGCCAATGGCGCGGTGCCTGCCCTGGAGGCTGCGCCGGTGGCCGCGGCTGCTGCGGATAAGCCCGCAGAGCAGGGCCTGATCCGGGCCACCACCGGGGCGGTCAGTGACTGGTTCTCCCGAATGTTGGGCGTGGCGCTGGCGGTGGTCAGGGAAGAGGCCCGTGGTTTGCTGCGCGTCAGTCGGATCGACCGGCCCGAGGCCGCCTTGCTGGCGCCCGAGCAAGCATTTTTCTTGCGAGAGAACACCAAGCTCAAACTGCTCAATGCCCGGCTGGCCCTGCTGTCCCGGCAAAGTGAGGTGGCCCGCTCGGACCTGGCGGGTGTACAGGCCGCCTTGCAGCGCTATTTTGACGGCTCCTCGCGCAAGACGCAGGCGGCCGCTGCTTTGCTGCAGCAGGTGCAGTCGAGCCTGAAGTCCACCGAACTGCCCCGCCTGGATCAAACCGCGGCGGCCCTGGCGGCCGTCGCCGGGGGACGCTGAGGCCAGCCATGCGCGCCGCCCTCTGGCTCATTGCCCTGTTCGCCATCGCGGTGGCGGTGGCCCTGTTTGCTGGCAACAACCAGGCGGTGCTCACCCTGTTCTGGCCGCCGCACCGTGTTGATCTGTCGCTCAATTTAGCCTTGCTTTTGGTCGCTGCGATCTTTGTGGTGCTGCATCTGGCCCTGCGTGCTCTGGCGGCAGCTTTCTCCCTGCCGACCCAGGCCCGTCGCTGGCGCGCCCAGCAAAAGGAGCGGGCCATGCAGGCGGCCCTGATGG
>JAXITB010000008.1:0-18644 GCA_034680305.1 Polaromonas sp.
GGCCACTGGCTTGAAACCCATCATCTCCAGCACCTGCCCCAAGGCTTGCGGGCGGGCGGTGGCGTATTCAATGAACTCGATGCCGTCCAATCCAAGGGGGTTGGCCACCTCGGCAATCGATTCACGCGGATCAATGGTCACGGCTGTCATGGAACACCTCAGAATTCACCGGCCGATCTGGCCTTCTCCATCGAGAAATGTAGACGACGCCGTCCGATTCGGGCAGCATCCAAACACAGGCCTCGTCCGATCAGTGAACGGATAAACCCACTCATCGAACGCACCCAGGGTTACCGAGCAACCCTCAGCCAAACGGCGCGAGGCCTAGCCACCGCGCCGCTTTGACGCCAAAGACCTGCGGCCGGTCGCCTGGCGCTCAGTGGCCGGCCATCAGCTCCCACAGCCGTGCCGGGGTCAGCGGCATCTGCAATCGGGGTGCCAAGTCCGAGCGTCCTGCTCGCGCCAGGGCGTCGGCCACCGCATTGACCACCGCCGGCGTGGCACCGATGGTGCCCAACTCGCCCACGCCCTTGACCCCCAAGGGATTGTTGGTCGAGGGCACGCTTTGATCCATCTCGGTCTTGAAATTCGGACAGTCGTCCGCCCGAGGCGCGGTGTAATCCATCAGGCTGCCGGTGAGCAACTGTCCGGTCTGCTCGTCATAGACCACCGCCTCCTGCAAGGCCTGCCCAATGCCCTGAACCGCGCCGCCGTCGAGCTGGCCGCGCACGATGGTGGGGTTGACCACCCGCCCCACGTCGTTGACCGAGGCGTAAGCGACCACCTCCACCTGCCCGCTGGCCGGATCGACCTCCACCTCAGTGATGTGGCAGCCATTGGGCCAGCTCGGACCGGATGCAGCGCTGGTCGAATCCATGAAGATGCGCTGATCGGCCTGTTTGCCGGCCAGATCGAACAAGCCGATCGACACATCGGTGCCGGCCACGCTGAAGCGGCCGCCTTCGTAGACGATGTCCTGCTCGGCGGCCTCGAATTCCTTGGCAGCCAGGGCCTTGCCGTGCGCGATGGTCCGATCGGCGCCGACCTTCATGGCCGAGCCGCCGGTAAACAGCGAGCGTGATCCGGCACTGCCAAAGCCGTCGCCGCGGTCGGTGTCGCCCAGAATCACCCGCACCCGATCGATGGGCACGCCAAAGGCGTCGACCACCAACTGCGCCAGCGTGGTGGCGATGCCCTGCCCCATGGGCATGACTGCAGAAAACACCTCGATGGTGCCGTCGGCCTGCACCGACAGCGTGACCCGCTCTTCCATCTGGTTGCCACCCGTCCATTCGAGGAAGGTGGCCATGCCCAGCCCCCGCCATTTGCCGCGCCGGGCCGACTCGGCCACGCGCGCCTCAAAGCCGGACCAGTCGGCCAGCTTCAGACCTTGGTCCATGATGGACTCGAAAGCACCCACGTCATAGACCTGGCCCATGGCGTTCTTGTAGGGGAAGCGGTCGGGCGCAATGAAGTTGCGGCGGCGCAATTCAACACGGTCGATGCCCGTCTGGCGCGCCGCTTCGTCCATCAGGCGCTCGATGATGTAGATGGACTCGGGCCGGCCGGCCCCACGGTAAGCCGCGGTCGACATGGTGTTGGTCATGACCGCCCGGAAGTGGTAGTCAATGAGCTGGATGTCATAGACCCCGGTGAGCACCCAGGGACCGATCAGCAAGGCAATGGCCACCCCGGTACCGGTCGGGTAGGCACCCACATTGGCGTCAGAGCGCACCCGCAAAGCCAGCACCTTGCCCTGGGCGTCCAGAGCCAGTTCGGCGCGGGTGTGCAAGTCTCGTCCGTGCGTGGTGGCCAGAAATTCCTCGCTGCGGTCGGCAATCCACTTGACCGAGCCCTTGAGCCGGTGCGCACAATAAGCGGTGGCGATGTCTTCCGGGTAGGCGCCGGTCTTCATGCCAAAGCCGCCGCCCACATCGCCCACGACCACCCGCACCGAGGGCCTTGCCAGGCCGATGACGTCGGCAATGCTGTTGCGCGCCCCCGAGGGCATCTGCGAACTCAGGCGAACAATCAGCCGCTCACTCGAGGCCTGCCAGGACGCCAGCACCGATCGCGGCTCCAAGGTGAGTGCGGCCAGCCGCTGATTGTCCAGATCCAGCGCAACCACATGGGCCGCCTGCGCAAAGGCCTGCGCAGCCTGGTCGGCCTTGCCGTAGCGAGACTCGGCCACCACGTTGTCGTCTGCCCCCTCACAGAGCACCGCACGGCCGGCCAAAGCGCCCGCCAGATCAACCACCGCCGGCAGTTCCTCGTACTCGACAAAGACCGCCTCGGCCGCGTCGCGCGCCTGCTCACGGGTTTGCGCGACCACCGCCACCACCGGCTCGCCCACGAAGCGGACCCGCTCATGAGCCAGGGCGCGCCGAGGCGCTGCCGCCGCCGGAGCGCCTCCCGCACGGGTGAATCCGGCGACGCCGGCCAAGGGCTTACAGCCCGCGTCGACCATCTCCTGACCGGTCAGCACCAGCAACACGCCGGGCATGGCGCGCGCCGCCGTGGCATCGATCGAGACGATGCGCGCATGGGCATACGGCGATCGCACAAAGGCCAGATGATGGAGTGCCTGCTCGGCAAGCTCGGGCAAGGCCGCTTGCCAGTCATCGGTGAAACGGCCCTGACCACGCAAAAGCGCATCATCTTCCATGCGGGCCACGCTTTGACCACTGCCAAAACGGGTGGCCTCGAAAAGGGGGGATTGGTCGACGTTCAAGGGATCTCCTGGGCTCGGGTGGCGGTTCGGGGACTAGGCCGAACAAAGCATCAAACGAATAATCGGCGCATCTTAGCGGGATCGCACCGGACGCCACAGCAGCCCGTGCGATGACCTAAATCCACGACTGCCTGCAGCAAGCGCGTAAGCACTCATTGCCCCTTGGCTGCTTGGGGGGGCCGGGCCGGCCGTCGCCCCTGCGCCGCCTGCAGGGCCTGCTTGCGGGCCAGTCGCTCGGCATCGATGGCCTGGCCCTGGGCCAACCAAAGCAAATACTCCTGGGGTGTCTCTAAGGTGATTCGTCCAAGGCTGGCCGCCCGAAACTCGTGAATCACGATCTCGGCGGCTTTTTGCAGGTGCGGTCGGCCGCCGCCAGAGACCGCGCCGCGCCGCCTAGCAATGGCCTCCAGGGCCTGCTCGTCGCTCAGGCCGGCAGCTGCATCGAGCCCGTAGCGCTGGGCCAGCAAATGGGGATAAGCACGCAGCAAGTTGGCGAGCAGTTCAAGCGCCACCTCCTGCTCGTCATAGGCATTGCGTCCTATCGCCCCGCTGGCTGCCAGGTGATAGCCGCTTTGAGCCACGATGATGCGCGGCCACAGCACGCCCGGGGTGTCCCACAGGTGGAAGTCGTCTTCCAGCACGATGCGCTGCTCGGTGCGGGTGATGCCGGCCTCGTCGCCGGTGCGCGCGGCCCGCTTGCCCACCAGGGTGTTGATCAGCGTGGACTTGCCCACATTGGGGATGCCGCAAATCAAAACCCGCATAGGCCGCGACAGGCCCTTGCGCGAGGGTGCCAGTTCGCGGCAGGCGGCGATCAAGCGCCGCGCCGGCGCCGTCTGGCCAGCATCCAGGGCCAGGGCACGGGTATCAGCAAGCCCGTTGTAGTGAGCCAGCCAGTCCTCGGTGCGGTCCGGGTCGGCCAAATCCTGCTTATTGAGGATCTTCAGCGCGGGCTTGCCCTGGGTCAGTTGCCCCAGCATGGGGTTGGCGCTCGATCCTGGCAGGCGGGCATCGAGCAGCTCGATGACCACATCAATGCTGTCGATGCGCTCGGCAATGGCCTGACGCGTCAGGTGCATGTGCCCGGGAAACCACTGGATGGCCATGAGACTCAGGCCGTCACCACCGGTCGACCCAGCCGCTCGGGCGAGGTGTATTGCTGGCGGTAGATCTCGAAAGGCAGACTGTCGAGCGACTCGATGCGCTGCTGCTCGCGCAGCGACTCCTGAGACAGAGCCCGCAGACGCTGCGCCTCGGCCGGCGCCAAGGGCGGCTCGAGCATCAGGGCGCGGGTGTGCGTGGACTGGGCGCGTGCAAAGGCAATGAAGGAACGGTTGTGCTCGCGCACCACCGCATCGAGCACACGCGCCGAAGGCAGCGCCTGCGGCTGCGCCAGGCCGTGCCGGGCCTGCGCCAGGGAGAGCGCATGGGCGCCCTCCTGCGCCGAGCCGCGCAGGTCTGCGTCCAGCCGCTGTGCAATCGGCTCGAAGGCCTCGAGCAACTCAAGCCCCCAGTCGGCCAGGCGAACCTGAGCGCTGCCCCGTTCGAGCTCAAGTCCGGGCTCGCGCCCACGCGCGGCCGTGCGGTGCTGGTTGCGGGCCAAAGCAGCGATTTCTTCGGGCGTGTCCGGTGGACTCGGACTGAGCAGGGCATGGAGCAGGAACATGTCCAGAAAACGCATGGTCTGCGCGTCGATGCCCAGCGGCTCAAAAGGGTTGAGGTCCATCAGGCGAACCTCAACGTACTCGACCCCGCGCTCGCGCAGCGCGTGCAAGGGCCGCTCGCCCGGGAAGATGGTCCGTTTGGGCCGAATGGTGCCGTAAAACTCGTTTTCAATTTGCAGCAGCGTGGTGGCCAGCTGGTTGTAGTCGCCCCCCGGATTTCGGATACCCACAGCCTCATAGGCCGGGTAGGGCTGGCTCAGCGCCTCATGAAGCGAAGCGGCATAGCCCTCTAGGCTGTTGTAGCTGACCGCCAGAGAAGATTGGGCGTCGCTTTGGTAACCCAGGCGGCCCATGCGCAAGCTGGTGCCATGGGGCATGTGCATGGTCGGTCCATCCAGCGCCTGCAACTCGTGCTGCCGGCCGGCCACGAAGGTCGAGCAGACGGCCGGCGAAGCGCCAAACAAATAGAGCAGCAAAAAGGCATGGCGCCGGAAATTGCGGATCAGTCCGAAATACTGTTCATTGCTGACGCCCGGCAGCGACCAGTTGTAGTGAATGCCCGAGATGGTCTGCATGCGCCGGCCATAACGATGGCTCAGGCCCATGCGATAAACACTCTTGGCCCGCCCGACGTTGGACGAGCCATAGCGGGCGATCGGGATGGTCTCATCGGTGGGCAGACCGCAAGGCATGCTCGAGACCCAGAGCATCTCGTCGCCCTGCTCGGCCATGACCTGATAAGTGAACTGATGCAGCAGGTGCAACTCCCGCAGCACCGCCTCATGGCTGGCATGGGCGCCGGTCACCAGTTCGATCTGCGATTCGCAAAAATCGGTGGTGATGTGTGGGTGCGTCAGGGCCGAGCCCAGAGCCGCCGGGTGCGGCGTCAGGGCCAGCGCGCCGTCGGGCCGCACACGCAGGCTTTCCTTTTCCAGACCGCGCCGCATCCCGCTCAGCTGCTGCCCATTCAGGCCTGCGATCGCCTGCTCGAGCGCCGCCGCGGCCGTTTTTTGATTCATTCCCATATCCCTTTTTAACGTGTGTGCCAACCCTGACCGCCTTCGGTGCCAAGTCGCACACACGCGCTCTCCAACCCCGCATCTTGCCACCGACTGGCCCCGTCTGCAGGGCGGGGGCCTTCGGCAAAGCCTGGCCAGCCCCGAAGCCGCGGCTGGCCGCCCATTCAAACGCGGCAGGCTCGATGTGGTCAGAATCGTCTGACGTCGGCCGTCTGATCCGTCTGAAGCCGGTGCACAGCCCTCCCGGCGACGATGAGGTTCAAGGAGATACACCACCATGAAAGACCTTCATCTGCCGCCGCCCCATCAGCCGCGCCGCGAGGAAGCCCGGCGGTCCAAGGGTGAGCACGACGTGGAACACGAAGAAAACACACCGACCGACGCACCGGATGTGGAAAACCGGCACCTGATCGACAAGATGGTGCGCGTGCCGACGCTCCACCACCCCAAAAGCGCTTGACCGCCTCGCGCCAACAGGCCATGCTCAGGTGCGCATCAAACGCCTGAGCGTGCGACGGAACTTGTCCACCTTGGGCCCGACCACATGCACGCAATAGCCCTGATCCGGGTGACGAGCGTAGTAATTCTGGTGATAAGCCTCGGCCGGCCAGTAGTTGGCCAGGGGCAGTACCTCGGTGACGATGGGGGGCTGCCCTGCGCGCTGCGCCTTCAGTGCATCGAGAAAGCGCCCGACCGCAAGGGCCTGAGCCTGACCCTCTGTATAAACACCGCTGCGGTACTGCGTGCCCACGTCGTGGCCCTGCCGGTTCAAGGTGGTGGGGTCATGGATCAAAAAGAAGATCTCCAAAATCTCATCCAAACTGATCTGGGCGGGATCGAACACCAGCCTGACCACCTCCACGCATCCGGTCTGTCCGGAGCAGACCGCCTCGTAGCTGGGCTGGCTGGACTGCCCGTTGCTGTAGCCCGATTCGACCGACAGCACGCCGCGCACCTGAAGGTAAACCGCCTCCGTGCACCAGAAGCAGCCGCCGCCCAGGGTGATGGTTTGGGTTTCTGAAGACTGGTTCATGGCGATGAAATGCTCTTTGGTCGGAATGGAGGTCGCACTTTAGCGCAGCGCCAGTTTCTTCGCCGACTGGGCCGGGCCGGGCCCGGCTCAGCCCGAGACATCGTCCACAATCGTGCTCCGATGAATCTCGGCGAGCTCAAACCCATCCTGACTGCCCTGGCCATGCCGCCGGCTGGGCTGCTGCTGGTGATGACCGTGGGCGCTGCACTCGCATGGCCCCATGGCGCCAGTCGGGTGCGGCGCCGGGTGGGGCTGAGCGTGGTGGCCCTGGCCACCCTGACGCTTTGGCTGCTCAGTTGCCATGCGGTCGCGGTGTGGCTGGCGCGCCACGCCTTGCCGCAGGTGTCCCCGCTTGAGCCGGCCAGCCTGGCGCAACTGCGCAGCCAGGGCGTCCAGGCCGTGGTGATTCTGGGCGGCGGGGTGCTGCCCAGCGCCCCCGAATACGGCCAGGCCCAGCCCAGCTCTGCCACGGCCGCCCGCTTGCGCTACGGGCTGGATCTGGCCCGCCGCGCGCAATTGCCGGTGGGCTTTGCCGGCGGTGTGGGTTGGGCGGCCGTGGGCAGCGAGCAAGCTGTCAACGAGGCACAAGTCGCCCTGGTCATGGCCAAAGGCCAGCAGCAGGACATTCGTTGGCTCGATGAAAAGTCGCGCGACACCGCTGAAAACGCCCGATTCATGCGCCAAGTGATGCAGGCCGATGGTGTTCGCAAGATTGCCCTGGTGACCCAAGCCTGGCACATGCCCCGCAGCCTCAAGCACTTCGAGCAGGCCGGTTTTGAAGTGTTGGCAGCCCCCACCGGTTTTGTGCTGCCTCGCTCGCGCCCACTGCTCGAATGGCTGCCTTCGGCCCAGGGGCTGCTGGCCAGCCACTGGGTCTTGCGCGAATGGCTGGCGCTGCGCTTGTTGTAGGCCGCAGCAGCCCTGGCCTGTCGGCCGCGCGCTTGACGCAAAGTTCAGGGACACCTACATTAATGACCCACCGGTCAGTAATCCGTTTCCGCCCGTCAGCAATCTGTTTCCTGATGTCAACCCCCGACCTGCTTGAGCGTCCGACGCTTCGCCGCGCGCGCCGCAAACAAGAGCGCCCAGGCGAATTGCTGGAAGCGGCCCTGACGCTTTTCGTCGAAAAGGGGTACGCCGCCGCGCGCATGGAAGAGGTGGCCAGTCGCGCAGGCGTCTCCAAGGCCACGGTTTTTCTGTATTTCCCCAGCAAACTCGACCTGTTCAAGGCGGTGGTCAAACACAATATCTCGGACCGCTTCGAGCAATGGACTGCCCGCTTTGAACAGTTCGATGGCAGCAGCGCCGAATTGCTGCGCATGACCATGCTGATTTGGTGGGAGCGGATCGGCTCGACCCGCGCCTCGGGCATCAGCAAGCTGATGATGAGCGAGGGCGGCAACTTTCCTGAGATGGCCGAGTTTTTCCACCAAACGGTAATTCAGCCCGGCCAGAACATCCTGCGCCGCGTGATCGCGCGCGGCATCGAACGTGGCGAATTTCAAGCGGTCCACCTCGACCATGCGGTTCACGGCGTGGTCTCAGTCATGGTCTTTCTGGCCCTCTCGCGCCACTGCCCCAGCCTGTGTACCCAAGAACTCATGAACCTCGACCCTGTGGCCTACATCAACGACCAAGCCCGATTCATCACGCAGGCCCTGTCTGCGCCAGTGCCTGTGAGTTCAGCCTTCCAGGGGAGCCCCGCATGAAAAAAACACGCTGGATCGGCATCGGCGTGGCCATGGCCGTTGTACTGGGCCTGGCCATGGCAGGCCTTCGCTTAATGCAAAAGCGCCAGACCCATGCCCTGCCGCCATCACCGGCCGTCAGTGCGGTGGAACTGGCGGCCACCGACCTGGTCACGGCCCAGGCGGTCGATCTCAACCTGGGCCTGCCCGTCTCGGGCACGCTGCGCGCCGTGCAGTCGGCGGTGGTCAAAGCCAGGGTGGCCGGCGAGTTGCAAGGCCTGAAGGTGCGCGAAGGCGATGCGGTCAAGGCTGGACAGGTGTTGGCCCAAATCGACCCGACGGAATACAAAGCCAGACTGCAGCAAGCTGAACAGCAAGCCGACGCAGCCCGCGCACAAATCGACATCGCCCAGCGACAACTGGACAACAACCGGGCCCTGGTGGGCCAACAGTTCATCTCACAAACCGCCCTCGAAACCTCGTTGTCGAACCTGCAGGCGGCGCAGGCCAATCACCGCGCGGCGCTGGCCGCCGCCGAGGTGGCGCGCAAGAGCCTGAGCGAGACCGTGCTGCTGGCCCCCATTTCGGGTCAGGTGGCACAGCGTCTGGCCCAGGGCGGCGAACGGATGGCCATTGATGGGCGCATCCTGGAGATCGTCGACATCAGCCGCCTTGAGTTGGAGGCCAGTGTGTCAGCGGCCGAGTCGCTACAGCTCAAACTCGGACAGAGCGCGCAATTGCAAATCGAGGGCACCACCAAGGCGCTGACCGCCAAGTTGGTGCGCATCAACCCGAGCGCGCAGGCGGCCAGTCGCAGCGTGCTGGCTTATCTGGCCATCGATGGCCGAGGGGTCTCCACCTTGCGGCAGGGCCTTTATGCCCAAGGCACCTTGGGCACCGGGCGCAGCCGGGTGGTGGCGCTTCCCCTGTCGAGCGTTCGCACCGATCAGGCACAGCCCTATGTGCAGGTGCTGCGGGAGGGCAAGGTCATGCACCAGGCCGTCAAAACTGGAGCTCGCGCAACCGTGGGCGATGAGGTGATGGTGGCCGTCGACCTGAGCGAAGGCACCGAGGTGCTGCGCGCCTCAGTCGGGCTGCTGCGCGATGGGCTGCCCGCCCGCCTCACCCCCATGTCCCCCGCCAGCAAACCCTGAAGCGGCGCCACGGCCCAACCCAACCCGAGCGACAAGCCCATGTGGTTCACCCGCGTTAGCCTGAACAATCCCGTCTTTGCCACCATGGTCATGCTGGCCATCGTGGTGCTGGGGCTGTTTTCCTACCAGCGCTTGCGGGTAGACCAGTTCCCCAACATTGACTTTCCGGTGGTGGTGATCACTGCCGAATACCCGGGGGCCTCGCCAGAGATCATCGAAAGCGAGGTCACGCGCAAGATCGAAGAGGGTGTCAATTCCATCGCGGGGATCAACGCACTGACCTCCCGCAGCTACGAAGGCGCGTCAGTGGTGGTGGTCGAGTTCCAGTTGCACATCAACGGACGCAAGGCCGCTGAGGACGTGCGCGAGAAAGTCGCCGCCATCCGGCCGACACTGCGCACCGAGGTCAAGGAGCCACGGGTGCTGCGATTCGACCCTGCCAGCCGTGCGGTGTGGGGGGTGGCGGTGGTCCCGCAAACCGACAAGGGGCTGGCCAGCGATCCGGTGGCCCTGACCAACTGGGCCGATCAAGTGCTGAAGAAACGCCTGGAAAACGTGCGTGGCGTCGGCTCGGTCACGCTGGTCGGCGGCACCCGGCGGGAAATCAACATCTACCTCATGCCCCAGGCCATGGAAGCCCTGGGGGTGACCGCCGAACAGGTGGCCAATGCGGTGCGCAGCGAAAATCAGGACCTGCCGCTCGGCGCGGTGCGTTCACTGGCGCAGGAGCGTACGGTCAAGATCGAGGCCCGGGTACAGCGCCCGGAAGACTTCGGCCGGCTCATCGTGGCACGGCGAGGGGGAACGGCCATCACGCTGGCTCAGGTGGCCGACGTCAAAGACGGCGCCCAGGAAGTCGAGACTCTGGCCCTGCGCAACGGTCAGCGCACCTTGCTGCTCAACGTGCAGAAAGCGCAAGACGAAAACACCATCGATGTGGTCGATGGACTGAACAAAGCGCTGGCTGAATTGGGCGCCCAGGTGCCGACGGGTGTGAAGCTCGAGCCGGTGATCGACAACTCCAGGCCGATCCGCGTGGCGGTCGACAACGTTCGCCGCACCCTGATTGAGGGCGCCATTCTCACGGTGCTCATCGTTTTCCTGTTTCTCAACTCATGGCGCTCGACCGTCATCACCGGGCTGACCCTGCCGATCTCCATCATCGGCACTTTCCTGTTCATGAACATGTTCGGCTTCACCATCAACATGATCACGCTGATGGCTCTGAGCCTGTGCGTCGGCCTGCTGATCGACGATGCGATCGTGGTGCGGGAAAACATCGTTCGCCATGTGCAGATGGGCAAGGACGCCTATCGTGCCTCCCTGGAGGGCACGCAGGAGATTGGCCTGGCGGTGCTGGCCACCACCTTCTCCATCGTGGCGGTGTTCCTGCCCATCGGCTTCATGGGCGGGATCATCGGCAAGTTCTTCCATGAGTTCGGCATCACCATCGTGGCGGCGGTGCTGATCTCCATGTTTGTGAGCTTCACGCTCGACCCGATGCTGTCGTCCATCTGGCACGACCCGGCCATCGACGCCCACGGCAAGCCCCCGGGCCGCAGTTGGTATGACCGCAGCATCGGCCGAGTCACCGGCTGGTTCGACCGGGCCACCGAAAAATTGGGCGATGCCTACCAGGCCATCTTGCGCTGGTCGCTCAAGCACAAGCTCTCGACGATGGGACTGGCGGTGGCCATCTTCGTAGGCAGTGTCTTCATGGTGCCGCTGCTGGGCACGGAGTTTGTGCCCAAAGCCGATTTCTCAGAAACCAACGTCACTTTCCATACGCCCGTGGGCTCCTCCCTCGAGGCGACCGAGGCCAAAGCCAAACAGGTCGATGCCATCGTGCGGGAGTTCCCGGAAGTGCGTTACACGGTGACCACCATCAACAGTGGCAACGCACAAGGCAAGATGTACGCCAACATGTACGTGCGCCTGGTCAACCGGGACCAGCGCCAGCGCAACGCCGACGAGATGTCAGCCGCTTTGCGCCAACGACTGCAACAAGTTCCCGGCATCACGGTCACCTTGGTCGGCCTGACCGACAGCGTGGGCGGCAACAAGCAAATCGAGTTTTCTCTGCAGGGCTCTGACCTGCACGAACTGGAACGGCTGTCGGTGGAGGTGCGTCAACGCATTGTGGGCATTGCTGGCCTGGTCGACCTGGACTCCAGCGCCAAAGCCGACAAGCCCACCCTGGGGTGGCGGTCTCACGCGAAGCCGCATCGGACCTCGGTCTGTCGGTCGGGCAGATCGCCAATGCCCTGCGTTTGCTGATCGCCGGCCAGACCATGGGCACCTGGCGCGCGCCCGACGACCAGACCTACGACGTCAACGTTCGCCTGGCGCCGCAGGCGCGCGATGCGGCGGCCGATCTGGAGCGCCTGCCCTTGATGAGCGCTGGGGCCGAGGCGCGCATCATTCGCCTCAATCAGGTGGCGCGCATCGAAGAGTCAACCGGTCCGAACCAGATCAACCGGCGAGATCTGGCCCGCGAGGTGGCCTTCAACGCCAACGTCTATGGCCGTTCGGTGGGTGAGGTCTCAGCCGACATCACCAAGGCGCTGTCTGGGGTCGACTTTCCGCCCGGCTACGGCTACCGCTTTGGCGGCTCCACCAAGAACATGCAGGAGTCCTTCGGCTACGCCCTGTCCTCCTTGCTGCTGGCGGTACTGTTCATCTACATGATCCTGGCCAGCCAGTTCAAGAGTTTCCTGCAGCCGATGGCCCTGATGACCTCCCTGCCTTTGACGCTCATCGGTGTGGTGCTGGCCCTGCTGATGTTCGGCTCGACCTTGTCTATGTTTTCAATCATCGGGGTGGTCATGCTCATGGGCCTGGTCACCAAAAATGCCATCTTGCTGGTTGACTTTGCCATCCGTGCGCGCGAAGAGGGCATGGCCCGAGAGCCCGCGCTGCTGATGGCCGCCAAGGTCAGATTGCGCCCCATTTTGATGACCACTTTGGCCATGATTTTTGGCATGGTCCCGCTGGCCTTTGCGCTGACCGAAGGCTCGGAGCAGCGCGCGCCCATGGGGCAGGCGGTCATCGGCGGGGTCATCACCTCCTCATTGCTCACCCTGGTGGTGGTGCCGGTGGCCTACTCTTATCTGGATGACCTGGCGCAGTGGCTGCGCCGCCGTCTGGGGCTGACCGCCACCGCCGGCAAGTCCGATCCAGCGCCCTGATGCACGATCGTTAGAATTGTCAATTTACGCCTTCAGTGTCAAAAATGCTTCAGGAACCGCGGCCATGAATTTCGAACAAGCGCGCTTCAATATGATCGAGCAGCAGATTCGCCCCTGGGAGGTGCTCGACACCCAGGTGCTGTCCTTGCTGGCCATGGTCAAACGCGAGGACTTTGTTCCCAAAGCCCACCAGAGTCTGGCTTTCGCCGACCTGGAAATCCCGCTGCCTCCCCACACCGATCCCAGCCAGTGCATGCTCTCGCCCAAAGTCGAGGCACGACTGCTGCAGGACCTGGGCGTGCAAAAGCATGAGAAAGTGTTGGAGATTGGCGCAGGCAGTGGCTACATGGCGGCACTGCTCGCCCATCGGGCACAGCAGGTCATCACCCTCGAGATCGAGCCCACCCTGGCGGCCATGGCCCGTGACAAGCTGCGCCAAGCGGGCATCTATAACGCGCAGGTCCTGGAGCTCGACGGCGCCGGACCACTGAGCGCCCCCGAACTGGCGGGCAGCTTCGACGTGATTTTGCTCAGCGGGTCTGTGGCGGAGATTCCCTCTGCTTTAAAGGCCAAGCTCAAGGTGGGCGGTCGGCTGGCGGCCATCGTCGGCACCGAGCCCGTGATGTGCGCCACGCTGCTGACCCGGGTCAGCGAGCAGAACTGGCGCACCGAACAAAACTGGGAGACGGTGGCCCCGCGGCTTCGTCATTTCCCTGAGCCTTCGGCCTTCAGGTTCTGAGCGGCCATGGTGCAGCAACTGCCCGTCAGCGAGTTCGGCCAATGGCGTGACACCCATGCCTCGCGGCTGCCTCTGGTCCTCGATGTGCGTGAGCCCTGGGAAGTGCAAACCGCCTCGGTGCAGCCGGACGGCTTCGAGTTGCGTGTGATCGCCATGGGCGACATTCCCACCGAGTTTGGCCAATTGCCGCCAGACCGACCCATCGCCTGCCTGTGCCACCACGGCATGCGCAGCCTGCAAGTGGCGCGCTTTCTGCTTCAGCAGGGATTTTCAGAAGTGGTTAACCTCCAAGGCGGTATCGACGCGTGGTCCAGAGATCTGGACCCCCGCGTGCCGCGCTACTGACCTTTCACCCCAGGACCCCCATGAAGATCCATGACAACAAAGCCGGGTTCATGCGCTTGGCCCTTTGTGCAGCCCTGATGACGGCATGGGGCTCGGGAGCTCAGGCGCAATCGCTGGTCGAGCTCTACGAGTCGGCCCGCGGCTTTGATGCAAACTACCTGTCGGCCCGGCTGCAGTACGAGGCCAATATGGCACGCGCCGAACAAAGCCGGGCGGGCATGCGCACCACAGCCAACCTGACGGCTGGGGCCAGCTACACGCAGCAAGACGCGAGCCCGGCCGCCAGCGCCCAGGCCCGCGCACTCAACCGTGGCTACGACACGCAAACGCTGGGGGCCACCGCCAGTCACCCGCTTTATCGGCCAGCCAACCAGGCCGCCTTCGATCAGGCGGCCAAGCTGGAACAACTGGCCAAGTCCCAGTTGGAGGTGGCCGAGCAAGACCTGGTCTTGCGCACCAGCCAAGCCTATTTCGATGTCCTGGCGGCACAAGACAACCTGACGGCGGTGCAGGCCCAGCGCACTGCGGTGGCCGAACAGCTGGCGGCTGCCAAACGGCGGTTTGAAGTCGGCACCTCGACCATCGTCGACACCCGACAAGCTCAGGCCGCTTTTGACCGCATCCAGGCGGCGCAAATCCAAGCCGAGAATGACTTGGCCGTGCGCAGGCTGACCCTGGACCAGTTGGTTGGGCGCGCCGGCACCCGGCCCCTGCCGCTGGCCTTACCGGTTCGCCTCACCCCCATTACTGGCGAGGTCGGCCAATGGGTGCAACAGGCTGAAACCTCGCATCCCAACGTGCGAAGCGCCCAAAACAACCTGGAGATTGCCCAGCTTGAAGTGGCTCGTGCGCAGGCCGGGAAGAAACCCACGCTGGACGCCACCGCCAGCCAAAGTTTCTCACGCACGCCCAACGGCACCGCCTCGAGCACGGCCACCAACCGGGTCAGCGTGACCACCGTGGGCGTGAGCTTCAATTTCCCGCTGTTCACCGGATACGCCGCCGAAAACCGCATCCGCGAAACCCTGGCGCTCGGTGATAAAGCCCGCAGCGACTTGGAGGGCGCCAAGCGCACCGTGGCCCAGGCCACCCGCTCGGCCTTCTTCAACCTGTCGTCGGGTTACAGCCGCGTGCAGGCGCTGCAGGCCGCCGAACTGTCGGCTCAAAGTCTGGTCGACTCCACCAAGCTGGGCTATCAGGTGGGCGTGACCATCAACCTCGATGTGCTCGATGCGCAAAGCCAGTTGTTCCAGACTCGCCGCGATCTGGCGGTCGCCCGATATGACGTACTCGTCGGTGGCCTGCGCCTCAAACAGGCCAGCGGGGCCCTCAAGCCCGACGACCTTGAGGCGGTCAACCGGATGCTGGTCAAGCCTTGAGCTTGGGCTGGGCCAGCGGTGCCCGCTCGAGCAGTTGCGACAGGTGAGCGGCTGAGGCCTGAGCAGCCCCGCGATGCCGGTCTGTGAAGGCCAGAGCCTGCTGCGAACGCGTGCTGCCACCCCGCTCAAACCAAAGCAGGGCCTGATTCAGGGCCTGGGGCAAATCAGACACCCGACTGGCCGCGCCCTCCTCGATCGCCTGCTCGGCCACATCGCTGAAATTGAAGGTGTGGGGGCCCATGATCACCGGGCAGCCACAGGCCGCCGCCTCAATCAGGTTTTGCCCACCCAAGGGCATGAAGCTGCCGCCCAGCAGCGCCGCACTGGCCAGGCTGTAGTAGAGCGCCATTTCGCCGACAGAATCGCCCAGCCAGACCGCGCCAGCTGGCGCAGGCCCATCAGTCAAGGCATGGCCCCACTCGGATCGACGCGACAGGCGGTGACCATGACTCTGGATCAGGCGGGCCACCTCCTCAAAACGCTGCGGATGGCGCGGCACCACCAGCATCTCAAACGGCCAGGGCTGCTTCACCGAGGCCAGCGCCTGCAGCAGTAGCAACTCCTCCCCATCGCGCGAGCTGGCGAACATCAAGACGGGTCGCGCCAAGGCAGCGCGCCGCTGGCGGCCCAACTCGCACTGCGCGGGATCGGGGGTGGCATCGAACTTGAGGTTGCCCAGTACCGCCTGAACCGGCGCGCCCAGGCTTTGCAATCGCCGCGCATCATCATCGGTCTGGGCCAGTACCGCCGACAGACGGCCATAGGCGGGTCGGGCCAGCGCCGACCAGCGCTGGGCCCTGCGCAAGGAGCGCTCGGACAGGCGGGCATTGGCCAGCACCAAGGGCACTGAACGCGCCGCCGCCTGCGCCACCAGTTGGGGCCAAACCTCGGTTTCCATGAGTACAGCCAGGCGGGGCCGAAAGTGAGCCAAAAACCGGGCCGTGGCCGCCGAGGTGTCCCAGGGTTGCCACACCTGGACATCGCCGGGCCTGAGCAGCAACTGGCCTTCGGCCCGGCCGGTGGCCGTGCCATGGGTCAGCAGCAGCCGCATGCCGGGCCACTGGCTGCGCATGGCCCGGATCAGAATCGCCGCCGCGCGAGTCTCGCCCAGGGACACCGCATGAATCCAGACCAACTCAGAGCGCGCCTCGGCCGCTTGCTGGTAATGGCCAAAACGCTCCGGCACCGCTTGGCCATAGCCCGGTTCGGCCCGAGAGCGTCGCGCGAGTTTCCATCTCAGCAAGGGCTGGGCCAGACGCAAGAGCCAACCGTAGGCCTGCAGTGCCATGCCCTCTGAAAAAGACAGCTCGTGCCTCATGGCGCGCCCTGGGGTGCGGGCGATGCGGCACTCAGGCAACGCTGCCAGGCCTGCCAAGCCTCGTCGACAGCCGGCACATGGTCACCGCCTATGGCCACCTGATGCGCTCGTGCGATGGGGCCCGCCCGCCGGATGCGGTCCTGACTGAACAACTGCACCACCGGCAGGTCCAAAGCCACGGCCAGATGCCCCAGGCCTGAATCGACCGACACCACGCCACGCGCAAGGGCCATCTGCGGCCAGAGCGCGCCGAGCGTGAGCCTGGGCAGAACCTGTGCTTGGGGCCCCAGTTCTTCAGCCAAGGAGTGAGCCCAGGCCTCTTCAGTCGCTGAGGCCTGTGGAATCAGCACCGATTCGCCGGCCTCGATCAAGCGACGGGCCAGGGCCAGCCAATGCCCACGAGGCCATTGGTTGTCGGCTCGGGTGGTTCCGTGCGACAGCCACACGCCTTTGCGTTGAGCCGGCGCAGCCAACGGCGCAAAAGGGTAGACCGGGGGCTGGCCCATGAAGGGGGCCGATTCATAAGACAAGGCGCCGGCCGCCAGCAAACGGGTGCGCTGCACCGCATGGACCTGCCAGGGCATGGGCACGGTGCGGCTGAGCATCAGCCGCACCGGCCACTCATAACTGCACAGCTCACTGCGGTTGCCAAAGCTGACCGTAAAGCCATCCGGGCCAAGGCGCGCCTGTCTGGCCACCCAGGCCGATTTGATCAGCCCTTGCGCGTCGATCACGACGTCGTAAGACTGCTGACGCAGTTGCTCAAAAAAAGCACGGCGTTCGGCCCGCACCGCGGCATCAAAAGGCCGCTTGCGCCAGCGCCGCTGACCATAAACCAGCACCCGCTCCAGGCCAGGCAGGCCTTGGAGCAAACTGGCAAATGCCTCCTCCACCACCCAGTCGAGCTTGACCTGCGGCACGGCCTGCGACAAATCGTGCAGGACCGGCAAAGTCTGGATCACATCGCCCAGCGAGGACAGCTTGACGATCAGGATACGCATCGCTTGAGGCGCTCAGTGCGCCGCGCCTTGCACTTGCGCCTCAGGCTTGACCTGCCGCAGCAGCGCCAGCATGTCGGCCTCGATGCGATGCAAGGCCGCCTCGGTTTGCCCCTCAAAGCGCAAGACCAGCACCGGGGTGGTGTTCGATGAACGAATCAGGCCAAAGCCATCGGGCCAGTCGACCCGCAGCCCATCGATGGTCGAGACCTGGGCCGGCGCGCCAAACTGGGCCTGACCGAGCGCGATCAACTCGGTGACCAAGCGATGCGGTTCGCCCTCCTGGCAGGCCACGTTGAGCTCGGGCGTGCTGTGGCTGCTGGGCAGGGCGTGCAGTGTGGCCGAAGGGTCGCTGGTGCGACTGAGGATTTCCAGCAAGCGGGTGCCGGCATAGGTGCCGTCGTCAAACCCGTACCACCGTTCCTTGAAGAACACGTGGCCACTCATCTCGCCGCCCAGGGGTGAGTCAAGTTCGCGCATGCGCGCCTTGATCAGCGAATGGCCAGTCTTGTACATCACCGGCTGGCCGCCGGCAGCTCGGATGAAAGGGGCCAGTTGCTGGGAGCACTTGACATCAAACAAGATGGGCGCACCCGGTACCCGCGACAACACATCGCGCGCGAACAGCATCAACTGCCGGTCAGGAAAAATGTTGTGTCCATCCTTGGTGACGATGCCCAGACGGTCGCCATCGCCGTCAAAGGCCAAACCCAATTCGGCGTCACTGGCTTGCAAGGCGGCCATCAGGTCGCTCAGGTTTTCCGGCTTGCTCGGGTCGGGATGGTGGTTAGGAAAATGGCCATCGACCTCGCTGAAGAGTTCGATCACCTCGCAGCCCAGGGCTCTGAAAATGCCTGGCGCAGAAGCACCGGCAATACCATTGCCACTGTCGATCACGATCTTCATGGGCCGAGCCAGCGCAATGTCCTGTGCGATGCGCTGGCGGTAAGCCGGGAGCACATCGGCCTGACTGATTCGACCGGGCGTAGCCGCCACCGACCAGGACTCATCTTGCATCATCGTGCGAAGGTCCTGGATTTCCTGACCGTAAATGGCCCGCCCGGCCATGACCATCTTAAAGCCGTTGTAGTCCTTAGGGTTGTGACTGCCGGTGACCTGAATGCCGCTGGCGCACAGCGTGCTGGCCGCAAAATAAAGCATGGGCGTGGTGACTGCGCCGACATCAATGACAGCCACACCCGCCTGGCTCAAACCTTCAATCAAGGCCCGACTCAGCGACGGCCCCGACAGCCGACCATCGCGCCCCACGGCCACCACCGACTGCCCCTGAGCCAGGGCTTTGGTGCCGAAGGCCAGTCCCAAGGCACGCGCCACCCGCTCGTCCAGGGTCGAGGGCACCACCCCCCGAATGTCATAAGCCTTGAAAA
>JAXITB010000009.1:0-18520 GCA_034680305.1 Polaromonas sp.
AGAGTTTGGTAAAGCCAGACCTGCCCAGGGTGTGTGGCAGCCAGACCTGCCCAGAGTTTGTAGGAGCGCCGCCCTCGGCGCGATGCAGACATTGATCAAGCGAACCATCGTATTGAGGGCCCAGCCCCCGCGAACACAAGTCCGACCTGATGTTGCCCCTGAAAAAAAGATGAATCGGAACTCAGTCATGTCGAATCGATCAGTTAACATTTAGATACGAAAAAACATGATTGAAGCCTTCTTTTGCGTCCACACCCAAAACTTATGAGAGAGCTAACCGTTGCCATGACCAATCCGCCCACCCGGTTGCTACTTTCTTCCTTTGCCGTTTTAACCCTTTCCACGGCGTACGCGCAGACCAACCCAGATGCGGGTTCGCTGCTCAATGAAAGCAACCGTGCCTTACAGGGCCGGCAGTTGCCTTCCGGGATGCCCAGTGCCGCCGCCGCCAGCGCGCCACCGACGGCCCGTTCAGGTTTGACTGTTCAAGTCAAAGAATTCCGTTTTCAGGGTGCCACGCTGGTCACGCCCGAAGAATTGAAGCGGGCACTGCAACCCTTCACTGGAAAGAGTTTGAATTTCGAGGGCTTGCGGCAGGCTGCAGATGCGGTTGCCAATGTCTACAGAGCGCGGGGTTTTCTGGCTCGGACTTATTTCCCAGAGCAGGATCTCTCCGTGGGCGTTGTCACGATTGCGGTCGTCGAGGGACGGCTCGGTGGCGTTCGCGTCGATCGGGTCGATGCTGGCAAGAACATCAGTGACCAGCGCGCCGCATCGTACATGCTGGCCCGCCAGAAAGTGGGAGAGCCGGTGCGCCCTGAAGACCTGCAGCGCGCCATCAGCCTACTTAACGACCTGCCAGGCGTGTCGGCCAGTTCCCTGTTAGAGCCGGGCCAAAAAGCCGGCGAGTCGCAGGTCTTGGTCGCGTTGAGCGACACGCCTTTCGTCAGCGGCAGCGCTCAGTTGGACAACACAGGCAACAAAGCCACAGGCGAGATTCGATTGACCGCAGGTCTGAACCTCAACAGTCCTCTGGGCATCGGTGATCAGATCCAGATCTCGGCCAGTCACAGCGAGGGCTCATTGTTCGGGCGCCTGGCCTATTCGCTGCCCGTCGGCACCGATGGTCTGCGTCTGACGGCCGCACTGACCAAGCTCAATTACGACTACCTCGTGAACAGCAACCCATTCGCGGGTGAGGCGGCCACCACTGGCTTGCGGGCCAGTTACCCCTTGATACGAAGCAGCCAAGCCAACCTGAACCTGTCCCTGGCCTATGACCGCAAGGCGTTCGACAACCAGATCGGCGGCATTGAAGTCAACAACAAAAAAATCAATGTGGGCAGCCTCACCGTGCAGGGTGATCGTGTCGACGGCTTCGCTGGCGGCGGCATCACCCAAGCGAGCGTGAGCTACGCCACGGGTAAGCTGGATTTGAGCAGGAGCGCGACGGACCTCAATGCCGATCAGACCAGCGGCGCTAACCGCCAAGGCGGCTTCAGGAAGATCAATATGGCGATCAGTCGCCTTCAGCGCATCACCAACGTAGACACGCTGCTGCTCAGCGCCAACTGGCAGACGGCCAGTCGCAACCTCGACTCGGCGGAAAAACTCGTTGTCAGTGGCCCCTACGCGGTGCGGTCGTTCAGTGCGAGCGAAGCCAGCGCGGACAAAGGGCTCGTCGCGAGCGTTGAGTGGCAGCGGCAGTTTTCCCAAGGGCTGCAGGTCATCGCCTTCGTCGATCAGGCCAACTTCCGGCGCGATTACAAGCCCTTCTCCGCCTCGCCCGCGCCCAACTCTTACGAGCTGACGGACGCTGGTCTGGGGTTGAACTGGACGCCGGCGGCCACCTGGTCTTTGCGATCGACGGTTGCATGGCGTCTCGGGGGGAACCCGGGGCGCGTTGCCGCAACAGGCAAAGACGCCGACGGCACCAAGCTTGACCCGCGACTGTTCCTCACGCTGGGCAAGAATTTCTAAATCGCTCAGTCACTGAAGCCCCGTCTCACTCCACCGAATTTTCAGCCTGCGCCCAAGCGCGGGCTCTTTACTGATTGGTCATCATCATGTGCAATGGTCCTGGTTCCCTGAATCGCATTTACCGCCTCGTATGGTGTGAAGCCACCCAAGCCTGGATTGCCGTGGCTGAATTGACACGGTCTCGTGGCAAGCGCAGCAGAGGCACTGTGGGCGCACTGATTGCCAGCGCGCTGCTGACCAGTGCCATGGCTTATGCAGCCGACCCGCCACCCGTCAATGCACTGCCGACAGGCGGCGCCGTTTCAGCGGGCATGGCCAAAATCGGCCAGAGCGGGAGCACGATGAACATCGTGCAGGGCAGTGATCGCGCGGCGATCAACTGGCAGACTTTCAACATCGGGGCCAATGCCAGCGTCAATTTCCAGCAGCCTGGCGCGTCCTCCATGATTCTGAACCGCGTCGTGTCGTCAGACCCGTCTGCCATTTTTGGAAATTTGACGGCCAATGGGCAGGTCTTGCTGGTCAATCCCAATGGCATCGTATTCGGTCAGGGCGCACGCGTGGACGTGGGCGCTCTGGTGGCCAGCACGCTGGCCATCTCCAACGCTGACTTCATGGCCGGTCGCCTGACTTTTTCGCGCGGTGGGGCCACTGCAGGCATCAGCAATCAAGGGACGTTGACGGCGGCTGCGCAGGGCTACGTGGCCATGCTCGCGCCCGAGGTGCGCAACGAAGGCGTGATCTCTGCCCGCATGGGCACGGTGGCACTGACAGCGGGCGACGCCGTCACGCTGGACCTGAGTGGCAACGGCTTGATGGGTGTGCGCGTCGATCCGGGCACCATTCATACCCTGGTTGAGAATCGTCACATGGTTCAGGCCGAAGGTGGTCAGGTCATCGTCTCCGTGGGTGCAGCGAACCGGCTGTTACAGCAATCCATTGCAGGCGATTCGGGTGCCTCTCAATTGGCTGAGATCAACGGCCAACTTCGGCTGGTCAACGCCGGTGGGCAGATCAGCGCCAACGGTGGACAGGTTCGCATTGAAGGCAGCACGGTCAGCACTCACGGCCGCATTGATGTGTCCGGTGCGCAGGCAGGCCAGATCCGGATTGCCGGTGACTTTGTCACGCAGTCGGGCGTAGCAAAAGCCGATTCATCTGCCGCCATCGGCGGCCGCATTGAGATCAGCGGTGGCAGCGTCATTCAGACGGCGTCCACCTTGCTCAGCGCGGACGGTACAGCAGGAGGTGGCCGGGTCAACCTGACGGGTGCTAACGCAGCCAGCCATGGCACGGTGTACTCGTCGGCCACCATTCAGGCCCGTGGTGTGGCAGGCAATGCGGCCGGTGGCCAAATTGACATCACCGCCGGTTCAGTGCAGCTTCGTGCTGCAACGGTCAACGCAAGCGGACAGGGCCATGGTGGCCGCATCCGCCTGGGCGGCGGATTCCGCGGCCAGGACACCGACATGGTGAACGCGGGCAACGTGGGCGTCAACGGCTCGACCGAGCTGATCGCCAATGCTGGCATCAACGGTGATGGCGGTCAAATTGCCGTATGGGCTGATGGCTCAACCGTCTTTGGCGGTGGCGTCACCGCGCGCGGCGGCAGCGAATCGGGCAACGGTGGGCGTGCCGAAGTGTCCGGCAAACAGAATCTCGCTTTTGAAGGCCGTGTGGACTTGAGCGCAGCCAAAGGTCGCGCCGGACAGTTTGAGCTCGACCCCCACGACATCATCATTGATGATGCGGCGGCCAGCGTTGCCACGCTGTCGCTGGACGACCCCAACGCAAGTGCAGCACGAGACAATCACTTCGCGGCCCAGGTCTCCACGCTGGCCAACGGCAACGTCGTCATTACCGCACCCAACACCACTGTGGCCGGTAAGGCGGGTGCAGGTGCGACGTATCTGTTCAACAGCCGCAACGGTTCTCTGCTCAGCCAGTTGTACGGCACCAATGCGCAGGACCGTGTCGGCTCAGGCGGCGTCCGAGTGCTGTCCAACGACAACTACCTGGTTCTCAGCCCCGACTGGAATCGCACCACCACCAGCGGCACATTCCTCAACTACGGCGGCAGCTCTGCAAGTCGGTACTGGACCAGCGGCGTTGCGACAGCCGGTGCCATCACCTGGCAAGACGGCACACCCGCCGGCTCCACCGGGGCAAGCGGAACCGGCGGCGCTTCTGCATCGGTCACGGTTGCCGCGTCGGGCGGCAATCTGGTTTCAAGTTCCAATAGCTTGGTTGGCAACAGTGCCACGTTTTACCGGGTCGGCGGGGTTTCGGGAATCTCTGTGGCGGCGACATCGAGCACGGCCAGCGAAACCTCGACCTACAGAAACAACACCACCAACATCGTCACTTTGACCGATGGCAATTTGGCCATCGTCCATAACGAATGGAATGGAGGACGTGGTGCCGTGACATGGATGAATGCGTCCACCGGCCAACTCGGAGATGGCTCCTCTGGCGGGCAGATCTCTTCGAGCAACAGCCTGGTGGGGGCCACCGGTTACCGGTTGCCTGGCCTGAAGATTGCAACAGGCGGCAACAACTACTACGTGACGTCCTACGAACACGCCAAACCGGCCATCGTACAGAACAACCCTAAGCTCACGGGCGACGATGCGGTTGACCCAGGCCTGGGGGATGCAATTGGCCAATTCACGACTTTGCTGCCCGACGGCAATCTGGTGATCGCCAGTCCCAACTTTACCAATGGCGCGGCCACCTATGCCGGCGCCGTGACCTGGTTCGGCAGCGGCAATCGAATTGGCGTGGTGTCCGCCAGCAACAGTCTGGTGGGGGATAAATCGTTTGGTGCGATTGGCTCTGGCGGCGTCCAAACGTTCGGAACGCCCGCGAGCCCCACAGACCTCAAGCCGAACTATGCCGTTCTGAGTCCCTACTGGGATGGCAGCAGTGGGTTCTTCAGCACAAACTTCAAGGGCGCCATCACCATCGTGGATGGCGCCAGCGGGAACGTCAGCGGCGCTGGCACACGGGGCGCGACAGTGTCCAGCTCAAACAGCCTGACTGGCGATGCAGGTGCAGCCGTTGGGGCCAACCAGTCAAGCACCAGTACAATTTTCTATCACACCATCAACGCCACCGGAGAACCAATCGGAACCTCTGGCATCAGGCTCACTCCCGATTATTCGATCTCTCTGCTTGCAACCCAAACCAATGGCGTGATCCTCAGGTCAGCCGCTTGGGGCAGTGGCAAAGGTGCGATGACGGTGATTCGCGCCGACGGAAAGCTGGGCGACGGTACGAATGCGGTTGGCGCAATCAGCGCCAGCAACAGTTTGGTCGGCGCTGCAGCAGCAGACCGTGTCGGCTCGGAGAACCCACTGCTTTTGAGCAACAACCTCTTGGCCATACGATCGCGTGACTCCGGCAAAGGCGCAGTCACACTCATTGATGTATCCAACGGTCAGGTTTCGAATACCGGCTCTATTGGTGCGGTGGTCGGATCGGCGAATAGTCTTGTCGGCAGCACGGCGTCCGACTTGGTAGGCAGTGGTGGCCTGCTGGGCGTGGGTCCGGCAGACTCCGATGGCCGTTATCCCAATCTGATCGTGTTGAGCCCGCAGTGGGGAAGAACCACGAACTTCTCTTTTGATGACAAAGGGGCGGTCACCTGGATCAGCGGCGCGACGGGCTTGAATGGCGCCGTCTCATCGAGCAACAGTCTGGTCGGCAATGCCGGCGACTTTGTCGGCAGCATCCTGAGCGCCCGCCAACGCTCCTACTCCTCGGAGTCCAATACCGGGCTCGTGATCTACAACTCTAACGCCCAGCCGGTCGTCAACGCCGCGGTCCAAGTGTTGCCCACCACCGGCGCTTACCTGATCTCCAGCCCCAATTGGAGCAGCAGCCGGGGGGCAGTCACCTGGGCAAGCGGCAGCAGCGGCGTCACAGGTGTCGTCAACAGTTCAAACAGCCTGGTGGGCAGCACCGCGCGCAACGTCACGACGGCAAGCGTGACGCGAGCCCATGCCGATGGCAACAGCTATTTGGACACCACCTACACCGAAGTGGCCGTGGGTGACTTTGTGGGCTTGGCTGGCCAAGCCCTCAGCAATGGCGCCTACGTGGTGATCAGCCCGTTCTGGAATGAGGGCCGGGGTGCAGTGACTTACATCAGTCCGACCGGGAAATTCTCGGGTGGCTCAGTGGCTGCCGCTGGCGCTGTGGGTGCGGCCAACAGCCTGCTGGGAAATAGCCCCGCCGCCTACACCACAACGCGTCTGTCCGGCACAGCCGGGGGTGACGCCAGCCTGGCGGGTAACGCCGATGTGATGTCAGTCTTCGAGCTCACCATGGGAGACTCCCTGGGCGCTCAGATCGACAAGAGCAGCTACAGCAAGGTGGTTGAATCCGTTCTGGCGACCAACAGCACCAAAGGGGCGACGACAACCATCCCCACACTTCCATTCGTGCTGTCGAACGCTTACAAGCGTCAAACCTCCACCAGCAAACTGACGGGCTACGACTTTAGTGTTTCCTACTACCTGTCAGAGGGCTTGCTGAACATTCCCGGAACGACCAGCGTCTTGGTGGGTAGCCCTGGCTTTGACAACGGCAGCGTCGTCGATGCCGGCGCCCTCACTTTGGGATCGACGAGCAACGGATTGCCGTCGGGTACGCTGACCTCGGCCAACAGCTTCGTGGGGGGCAACCCATACGATCGGATTGGCGAGGCATTGAGTTTCAGCACCTATGGCGGTAGCAACAGCACCAGTGTGTCCGTGATCGGCTCCGGTAATCTGCTGATCCGCTCGCCTTCGTGGCACAACACAAGCACCAGCGCTTCGGCTGCCGCGTCGAATGCCACCGGCAAAGGGGCCGTGACCTGGGTTTCACCCTCGGCCGGCTTGAGTGGGGTCATGTCAGCCAGTACATCGCTGGTGGGTTCAACCCATGGCGACAGGGTAGGCGAAGGCACACTGACCCAGCTGCCTGACGGCAATGCCGTCTTGACCTCGACGTCTTGGTCCAACAACGGTGCCGCCGATGCGAGGGCGGTGACCTTCCTGCCGGGCAATTCGGCTGTGACCGGTGAAGTCAGCGCGACCAATTCACTGGTCGGCAGCTCAGCGCAAGATTACCTCGGGTACAGCGGTGTTGTTGTACTGCCCAACAACGCCTACCTGGTTGTGAGCCCGCTTTGGAACAATGGCTCAGTCGCCGACGCCGGCGCGGTGACCTATGGGGCACCCAACACCGGCGTCAGTGGCGTGGTGACGCAGAGTAACTCCTTGGTGGGCACCGCCGCCAGCTCCCGAGTCGGTAGCGGTGGTGTGACTCAGTTGTCGGGGGGCGCTTATGTCCTCAGGAGCCCGAGTTGGGGGAACGGAACCATCAGTAACGCGGGGGCGGTGACGTATGTGCCCACCAACTCTGGCATCACCTCTAGCATCACGGGTGTGGTGGATGCGTCCAACAGTCTGGTGGGTACCAGAGCGTCCGATCAGGTGGGCAGTAACGGCGTCACGGCCCTGTCATCGGGTGCTTACCTTGTGGTCAGTGCGAACTGGGCCAATGGCAGCGCCACCGCAGCTGGCGCGGTGACTTACGGCCCTGCCGGACAGGGGATCGCGGGGCCCGTGAGCGCAGCGAACAGCCTTGTCGGCAGCAGCACCAACGATCGGATCGGCCTTTACGGTCTCACCTTCGTGAGCGACCAGGCCGCAAGCTACACCAACATTCTCGTGAAATCGCCGACCTGGAATGACTCCGCGGCCGGGAGAACTGCGGTCGGTGCCATCACCTGGATGAACGGTGCGACCGGCTATGTCGCCGGCCAAACCAGCGGCAGCCGCGGTGCGGTGGTCTCCCCCTTGAACAGTCTTGTCGGTACATCTGCCAACGATCAGGTCGGCGCCGCCATGCAGACAGGTACGGTCGTCTTGAATGGCGTATCCACCCTGACGGGTGATGCCTACACTTATGGCACCGCCAAAATTGGCGATCGGGCGGGTTGGTTGACGCCATTGCCGGGCCGCAGCGCGGTCACAGGCTATGTGAATGCCCGAAACAGCCTGCTGGGCTTCAACGACACCAGCGCAGATGGCACCGGCGGCATCACCTTGACCCACCTGCCCTACGCAAGCACGGCGTCTGAAAAGCTGAACTTCCGCATGCTTGTGTCAACAGGTGTCTATTCTTGGGCGTACGATACTTACAGCGGCTATTTTGCAGACAACCCACGCGGTGCGGTGGTGGTGTCTCTGGCCACTGAGAGCCCGACCTACGCAGCCACGGGTCCACTGGGTCGAGACTCGAGCAGTGTGACAGCGGGCGATGGCACCGGCTGGGCAGTCCGCACCAACCTGATTGCCTCGCAGTCCGACTTGGACACCTATGGTTTATCGAGCAATGTGCTGTCCTTTTCTGCGGGCGGCAATGGCAGCAACGCCATCATCTCACCGTCGGTGATCACCGCCATCTTGAGCGCAGGAACTAACCTGACGCTGCAGGCCAACAACAACATCACCGTCTACAAACCCATCACCGTGTCCAACCCGACGGGCAATGGGGGGAACTTGACTTTGCAAGCTGGCCGCTCGGTGAGCTTGCTCGCTCCCATTGCAACCGACAATGGCAACCTGACCATTCGTGCCAATGAAACGCATGCCAACGGCGTGATCAAGGCAGACAGCGGAAGCAGCCTCGGTTCGCTGGCTCAGGTATTGATGTACGAGGGTGCCAATATCAATGCAGGCACCGGTCATGTTTCTATTGTTCTCGTCAATTCGACGGATAAGGACAAGACGCTTCAAACGGCGACCCGCAGCGCCACGGGTAGTCCTTATACGCACTCCTTCGCTTCGCTCACTTCCAATGCCAATTCAAGCGGCAATATCGTGCTGCCCTCCATCAGTGCAGGCCACTTGACCGTGGTCAATGAGGGGGGGACGGGCTCGATTGCCAATTTTGGCAATATCCGCACCAACCGGGATGAATCCATCGTCTTTGAGAAGACCGTAGCCGCGCCGGGAACCCTGAGTTTCAGCGCTTTCCGCAACATCCTTCTGGGGGGCCGGTCTGGGGCACAAACGGTGAGCATCGGCAATTCATCTGCGGCGACCGACAAGCTTGAGGTGATTCTGGATGCAGCCAATACCGGGGTAGCGGGCGGCGTGCTTCTGAACCAGGTCTCCATAACCAGCCATGGTGGTGATATTTCAATCGGTGGCGGCGCCTTGAATTCCAACGGCAGACCATCCGGTTCGGCGATCGCCAATACCGTCTCGCTGAGCGATCTCGGTAGCGTCAATGTGAGCGGTGTCGGCATAACCGGCACCTCTTCCATCAACGCGGGCACAGGCAAGGTCAGTATGGCCGGCACAAGCGCTGTCGCCGCCATCGATGGGGTCATCATTCAAGGGGCCAGCGCCGCCTCGCCCATCACAGTCAATGGCTCGCAAATCACCATCAGCGGCTCATACACCTCGACCGGCACCCAAAGTGGCATAGACCTGTCTAACGTGACCATCGGCAGCACAGGCACGCAGCAGCTGAGCTTGCTGACTGAGGGCGGCAGCGGTTCAAGCGCAGGCAGCATTGCCCTTAATGGTGGCCTCACCTTTGCCGCTGGAACCGGTGCATCGATGACGGTTGCCTCGTCGAACCCGGCCAGTCCGGTCAGCTTCGGAGGCAGCAGTGCGCCGGCCAGCGGTCTTTGGGTGAAGGGCAATCAACTCGCCACGCTGGTGCAGGCGGCCACCGCATTTTCAGAGCTGACCTTGGGTAGCACACAGCAGACAGGGGCCAGCGCCTTTAATGGATTGGATCTGGCATCCCTCTTTAGCTCGACGCCTGCACCATTGAATCTGACCATCGCCGGTGGCCAAGGTGGCCTGGCCATCAACCAGAACATCACACAGGGCCTGGCGTCCGACAAAGTGTTGAAGCTGCAGGTAGCCAACGGCGGAACGCTGGACCTGACCTCGGCATCGGTCAGCAGCCAAAAAATCTTGCTGGTGGCATCAGGAAATGGGGCGCAAATCACGCAGGCTTCAGGCAGCACCATCGTGACACCGTCGCTGCGTGTTGACGCCGCCGATGCGCAAGTGAATCTGGATCAGGCCAACCAGTTTTCTACGCTGGCTGGCACTGTGGGCAGCGGTTCCCTAGCCACCGGACAGACACTTGCCATTGGCAGTGCCCAATCAGCCAATGGCCTGACGAGCAATGGCACGGTCACGGTAAGAACCATCGGTTCGACATCCGACTTGCAACTTGATCAGCCGCTGACCAGTGCTACAGGGGATGTGATTGCTGTGGCCGGGCGTCACTTTATCAACACCGTGGCGGGCAACCAGGGCTTGCAAACGCCGGCAGGCCGTTACCTTGTGTATTCTGCAGAACCCAGCACCCTGCCCTCTTCAAGCACGTCCGCACGCGGTATGGCAGGTGGCTTTGACAAGAAATACTCACAATCGTTCACCGGTTCCACACCGGCCTACGCCAGCAGTGGCAACTGGTTCTTGTACGCCAATACGCCCACACTGACGGTGACGCCGACCGGTGGAACCGCGGTCTACGGCAGCGCCGGTTCAATCAGCGGAATCAGTGTCAGCGGCATGATTGACGGCGATTCTGAAGCGAACGCCTTGTCCGGCACACCCGTGTCGGTGAGCACACCCTATACGCCCACAGGGGCGGGGCAGCGGCCTGTGGGCACTTACAGCGTGAGCCTGACAGGCATGGGTAGCCTGTCCAGTCCGCTGGGCTATGGCATCAATCTGTCAACCACGACCGATTCAATCGTCGTCACGGCGCGTCCTGTTGTCATCAGTGCCGACAACAAGACCAAGGTCTACGGAGACAGCGATCCTTCCCTGAGCTTTGTCTCTGAAGCTGCAACGGGCAACCGGGGTCTGCTGACCGGCGACACGGTCACGGGGGCGCTGACCCGGGCCGCCGGCGAGAACGTGGCTGGTGCCCCGTACGCGATCACGCGGGGGACGCTGGCCAACAGCAACTACGACATCAGCTTCACCAACGGTGCGCTGACGGTGACGCAGCGCCCGGTCAACGTCGCAGCCGACGTCAAGACCAAGGTGTACGGCGAAGCAGACCCGGCCCTGACCTACACCGCTGAAGTTCAGTCGGCCGGTCGTGGCATGAAGACCGGCGATACCCTGGCCGGCGCCTTGACCCGCGCAAGCGGAGAAAGCGCCTCGAGCACGGGATACGCCATTTCGCAGGGAACGGTCAGCAACCCGAACTACAACATCAACTTCACGGGCAACGTGCTGCAGGTCACGCCCCGTCCGGTCAATGTCAGTGCGGACAACAAGACCAAGGTCTATGGCGATGCCGACCCTGCTCTGACCGTGACGGTTGAAGCGCAATCATCGGCTCGCGGGCTGCTGTCGTCCGATGCGCTGTCTGGCACGTCATCGCGCGCGAGTGGTGAAACGGTGGCTGGTGCCCCTTATGCCATCGGTCAAGGCAGCATTGACAACAGCAACTACGCCATCAGCTTTACCAATGGCGGGCTAACGGTCACACGGCGCCCTCTCACGGTAAGCGCTGATAACAAGGATCGACTGTTTGGCGAAAAGGATCCGACTTTCACCTTCACCGCCAATTCATCACAGCTTGCCTTTACCGATACGGCGACGGTGGTTCGCGACGTGGTGTATGAAACGCGCCGTGGCATCTCCGTGCCTCCGGGTGACTACCCGATTTCGATCACCGCAGGCTTGGCGGACAACTACGCCCTCTCCTTTGCCGATGGCGTACTGACCGTCAAGCCGGTTGCACTGATTCGATCCGAAAACCTGATCGTCCAACAGGCGACGCAAGTAGTGGCGCCTGCCATGACGCAGGTGCCATCGCCAACAGCCCCCCTGAACGCGCAGGTCTCAAGCAACCTGCCTCCCGGCGTGCTGACTGTGCGAGACAGTGGCATGCTCGGTGGCGGTGCGACACTGCCAGCAAGCACAGCGCCTGCAGCGGGCGCCTTCCAGGTCGTCGTCGTCAACAGGCCGGCCGGCAGCACGGAGTCTTTGTTTGTCAAAGTCCCATCCCTCCAGACCAGGGTGACAACGGGTTCCCCGTTCAACGTTGATGTCCCACGAGATGCTTTTGCCAGCACACGCAGCGACGCGAGGGTGACGCTGACTGCAACTTTGGCCGATGGCAAGCCCTTGCCAGCATGGATGAAGTTTGATGCGCAGACCGGTAGGGTGGTGGGTAAAGCTCCGCCTGGCTTCAGGGGTGATCTGGCAGTCAGGGTGATGGCTCGCGATGAGCTTGGCAACCAGGCAACTCAGTTGCTGACGATCACGGTAGGCAGGTGACAACGGCCGCAGGACAGCTACACAGGGTGATCTGTCCTGCCACTATCGTCTGCCAAGCCTCAGGGCCTGCCCGATGTGCGGCGAGCCACGTGCTCGATGGCATTTGCGATGCTCAGGGTATGAGCCGCCGGATCCCAAGCCCGCCGGACTGTCAGGCGCTTGCGCAGACCGCGCTTGAGCGCGAGCGGTGCCTGATCCGGCACCGCCCCTGACCAAAGGCCCCATCGCCGCGAGGGCGCGACTCCCACAGCACCCGATCCAGGCCTGCTCAAAGCTTGCGAGAGCCAGGCCTGCCCTGAGTTTGTAGGAGCGCCGCCCCCGGCGCGATGCAGCGCCTGATCAGGCACCGCCCCTGGCCAAAGGCCCCATCGCCGCGGGGGCGCGGCTCCCACAGCGCTCAATACAGCGCTGCTCAAAGCTTGTGAGATCAGCCCTACCCAGCATTTGTGGCAGCCAGGCCTGCCCAGAGTTTGTGGGAGCCAGACCTGCCGACGCAGGGCTCTGCGATGAATCAGGGCTTATCGGCCTGCTTGCGCGGGTACTGGATCATGGTCTCGCGATTGCGGGCCGCAGCCGCGTCCTGTGGCGCGCGGGCGGCCTCTGCGTTCTGACGTTCGCGTTGCTGGCGGGCCATGGCTTCGAGGTCGCGCTTGAGGGCACTGGTCTCACCGATCGTGCCTTGCATGGACTGAAGCTGGCCAGCCATCTTGTTGGTGGCGGCCGACTGGGCTGAAAAACGGGCATCGAGTGCGCCAACCTGCTTGCCCAGGGCTTGCAGCTTGGCTTCGACCTGCTTGGCGGTCTGCTCGGGCACGCCCTGAGCGTTCTTGACCACCTCTTCAAGCCGGGCGTCGATCTTGGCCTGCGCGGCGGCCATTTCGGCTTGCTTGGCGGCCACGGTCTTGAGCACCTCCTGCGCGCCGCCGACAAGTTCGAGCGAGGCGTCCATCTCCACCACGCGCTTGCCCACGGCCAGCACCATCTCGTCGAGTTGAGCCACCCGGCCCTGCAGACGCAGGCTCATGAACACAAACAGCGCGGCAGTGATGAGCATCAGGCCAGCGGCGCTGGCCAGCAAGATCATGGAGAACTTGCCCTGTTTCTTGTTGCCCGCCAGCATTTGCTGGTTGCCCTGCAAGATTTCCTTGGCGGCATTGCGCAGGTCGAGGCCGGCATTGGCGGCCAGGCTGGCGGCGCGGGTGGCCAGTTCGGCCGAGTCCATGACCACCAACTTCATGTCCTTCATGTCGGCCACCGACTGGCCATCGGTCATGGCAGTGTCCTGCGCGGTGGTGGCGGGCTGCTGCGCGCTGGGCTCGCTTGTCTTGCTGTCCATATCAGGCTCCTGTGGTTCTGGTGCGGACGCAACTCAGCGCGTCTGCCGGTCGGCCAAGTCTTCGAGTTCATCAAGCTTGGCGCGTACCTTGTCGTTTTCGATCTTGAGCTTGACCACCCGGGCGGGGAAGTCCATTTCCGCCCACTGACCATCGGCGGCCCCGATGGTTTCTTCAACCCGGGCCTGCACCTCGCGGGCGGTTTCGGCAATGATCTGTTGGGCCTGCGCCAGTTCGATCGGCTCCGGCGCCGCCAGCACGGGCTCCTTGCGCACGGCCGCCGGCCCGGGGCTACTGCCCTCGCGCGGGGCCTGCTTGTGCGGGGCCGGGGCAGTCGGCGCCGCAGAGGCCGGCGGGGTCTCGGGCAGGGCAATCATGCGGTCCTGCATGGCCCGCTCGAACACGGGGCCGTCGGCCGATTCGGCGCCGGGCGGGGTCTCGGGCAAGGCAATCATGCGGTCCTGCATGGCCCGCTCGAACACCGGACCATCGGCCGGATCGGCGGCGGGCGTCGCCTGTTCGGGCAGCGCGGCCAGACGGTCCTGCATGCTGCGTTCGAACACCGGACCGTCCTGATCGGCCGGCGTCTGCACTGGCTCCGGTGGCAGGGCCAACCGGCGCTCACGCAGAAAGCGGTCGACGGCCGAATCGCTGTCACCATCCGAAGGAGCAAGCGCCGCCGGCAGCGGCGTGTGCGTCGCGCCGTCTTGCACAGACCGCTCAAAGACCGGTGCATCGCCCGCCGCTGGCGGCGCGACTGCCGCCGGTATATCGGGCTGAGCTGGCGATGGCAGAGAGACCGAACGCTCGAAAACCGGCGCAGGCTCTGGCGTCGCGTGCGTGATCGGGGGCAAAAGGGCCTGCGCCGATTCGGTTTCCTGCGCTGGATCCGGATCGTCGCCGGACAGGGTTTGGCGAACCTGCGGACTATGGGGATCAGAGGGCTTGGAGGTGGCGACCAAGGAGCCCTCGGTCACGGTGACCGAGTGCTGCGACTCTTGCCGAATGATGGAAGGTGAATCGCTCATGTTCTGGACTCCCGCACCTGAAAGGTGCGTCGGATCAAATCGACCGTCGCACTGGCCCCTGCCGGCTCTGCGCCGCTGCGCACATCCTTGACCGGCTGCTGAACAGCAGGCTTGCTCACGCCGAAACGCCCGCCATGCAGCCAGGCCGAAACCGCCACCGACAGAGCAGCCAGACCGGCTACCGCCAAAATCCAGCGCGCCTTGGGCCAGCGCAGCCCCTTGCGACCGCCGGGCGCGGCACCCGGGTTGCGCCCGGCCCCGGCCTTGGCCTTGCCTAACTTAGACAGCCAAGCCACGCCGGGGCCCCGTTGCGTCAGGTACCGCAGCCGCGCGTTGACTTGCTCGCGCCAACCCTGCAGCCAAGCGAAGGCGCTGCGGCCCGATTCGGGGGACGCCTGGTCGCCGACCGTTGATCGCCCTGGACGCCGCTCGTCATCGTCGGCCTGAAAACTGAATGGATCGGCCAAATCCCGCTCCCGCGACTGCAAGCTGGCGGCATTGACCGCCGCTGGCTGCAGGTGACGCAGCAGTTGGCTGACCAGGTTCTCGCAGCCCTCGATGCGGGCCTGACTGATCATGGCCTGCGCCTGCTCGGGCGTCGGCGCTTCGATGTCCCAGCGGACAAAACGCCGGCCCAGGGATTCGAAAGCCTTGCGGCTGCGCAGCGACGGCCCGAGCAGCAGGACGGTGCGGATGTTGGCGCCAGGAAAGTTGCTGACCAGGCGGGCCAGCAACTGCAACTCATGTTCGGCCAGTGCGCCGGCATCGTGAACCACCCAAATGCGCTCGGGCACTTGAGAGGGCCCCTCGCTCATGGCCTCGCGCATGGTCTGACCGGCCAGCACCTCATTGAAGCGGCTGACCAGGGCGTCGGTGCTGGCGGGAAAGTAGGTTTCGATCTGGCTCTGCGGCGCCGCCCGTCGCAGGCGTTCGGTCAGCAGGCGACCGTAGTGATCGAGCGCGGCCTCGTGGTGGCTGGACAGGGCCAGGCTGCGTCCGTCTTGCGTGATGGCGGCAATGCAGCCTTCCAGGCGCAGTCGGTCGGCCGGCCGAAAAAACAGCGACGGCAGGGCTGAACCATCGGCCGCCAGGCTCAGGGTCAGGTCGACATTCGTGTTCATGCGGTCTCCAATTTGCCATTGGCATCAAAACGCATCGAGGGCGGCACGGTCGGCGCCGGCTTGGCCATGGGCTCGACGCCAGGCCGAACCTGAGCCAGGCTGAACACATAGGCAATGACTGGGGCCACCGCATGGTAAAGCGCCTCGGGAATGGGCTGATCGACTTCGGTGGTGAAGTACAGGGCGCGGGCCAACTGGGGCGAGGCGAACATTTCCACGCCATGCTGCCGCGCTTCTTCACGAATGCGGGCGGCGATGTGGTCGGCCCCCTTGGCCAGCAAGATGGGCGCGCCGTCAGAGGTGGGGTCGTAGGCCAAAGCGACTGCAAAGTGCTCCGGATTGGTGATCACCACATCGGCGTCTTTGACTTTGGCCATCATGCGGGCATTGGCCATTTCGCGCTGACGGCGGCGAATCTGCTGCTTGACCTCGGGCCGACCCTCCATGTCCTTCATCTCGTCCTTGATCTCCTGCTTGGTCATGCGCAGCTTTTTAAAGTAGCTCCAGCGCTGGTAAGGCGCATCGATCAGGGCAATGAACACCAGACTCAGAGTCAGCCATAAGGCCGAACGAGTGATCATGTGCCCCGTGGCGCCCAGGGCGGGTTCGAGCCCCATATTGGCCAGCCGCATCAGCTCGCTGAGGTAGTGATCGACCAGCCACCACAGCACCAGGCTGACGACGGAAAATTTGCCGACCGCTTTGAGCAGTTCGACCAGCGCGTGCGTGCCGAACATGCGCTTGAGACCGCTGATCGGGCTGAGCTTGCTGAATTTGGGCGCGAAGGCTTTGGCGGAAAAATGAAAGCCACCGGTCACACCCGAGGCGGCAATGGCCACCACTGCGGTCACCACCATCAGGGGCAGGATCACCAGCAGGCCCTCGCCCACCGCATACAAGAAGGTCGTCGGCAGCAGGGTCGGCGTCTCGAGCGTCTTGCGATCAAAGGTGAAGCCGGCTTGCATCTGACGCGCGAAACGACTGACCCACCAACCGCCCATCAGCAACATCGTCATGGCCGCTGCGATCATGACGGCGGCCGCCGGCAGTTCGGTGCTGCGCGCCACATCGCCTTCTTCGGTGGCCTTGCGCAAGCGCCGCGCGGTCGGCTGCTCGGTTCTTTGGGAGCTGTCGTCGCTCATGCACCGCCCCTCATGACAAACCCACCAAGATGCGCGTCTGGGTCAGGCCCTGGGTCCACAACCACTGCAGCCGAGCGCCGATATTGGCCATGGACATGAGCAGCACCACAAATCCAATCGCGATCGTGGCGGGCAGACCCACCGCGAAGATGTTCAGGCTGGGCGCGGCCCGGGTGATCACGCCGATGCCGATGTTGATGAACAGCAGCGTCACCATGACCGGCAGCGCAATGAGCAGCGCCCCCAGAAAAATCATCGAACTCCAGGCCAGCATCTGCCGCCAGCTCTGTTCGACCAGCACCAATTTGCCCACAGGCAGGCTGGAAAAACTCTCGACCAGCATGGCCAGCAACAGGCCATGCCCGCCCAGCCCCACAAAAACCAGCGTGGCCATGACGATCAGGAACTGGGCCACCGTGGGCACATTACCCAGATTGGGGTCGATCATCATGGCCATGGACAAGCCCATGGAATTGGAAATCGCCTGGCCGGCCACCACCACGGCGGCCACGGCCACCTGAAGGATCAGACCCATGAGCAGCCCAATGGTGATCTGGTTACCAATCTCAAGCAGGCCAGCGGCCGACAGCGGATCGATGCGTGGCCAATCAAACAGGGGGTAGACCATCACGGCCAGCGCCAGTGCCAGCAGGATGCGGATGCGGGTGGTCAGGGCAGGCAGTGAAAACACAGGCGCATAGAGCATCAGGGCCGACATGCGCAGCATGGGCCACAGCAGCGCATAAAAGCGCTCCACGATGTCGATGGCGGCAACGGTGATCACAATGGCCTCAAGTGAACAAGGCCGGAATGCGCAGGAACAGGGCCCGCATGTAGTCGACCAGGGTGGCGATCTGCCATCCGCCGACCACGGCCAACGTGACCGAAATGGCCAGTAGCTTGGGAATGAAACTCAGCGTGGCCTCATTGATCGAGGTGGCCGCCTGCACAATGCCCACCACCAAGCCCACGCCCAGGGCCACCAGAAGCAAAGGGGCAGACACCAGCATGGTCATCCAAAGGGCCTGGGTGCCCAGTTCAACGACGGTGGCGGTGTCCATGCGGGGTCCTGTTCTGTTTTAGAGGGTAAAGCTCGAGGCCAATGAGCCCATGATCAGCCCCCAGCCGTCGACCAGCACAAAAAGCATCAGCTTGAAGGGCATGGAGATCATCATGGGCGAGAGCATCATCATGCCCATGGACATGAGCACGCTGGCCACGATCAGGTCGATCACCACGAAGGGGATGTAGATCAGAAAGCCGATGGTGAAGGCGCTCTTGAGCTCCGAGGTGATGAAGGCCGGCACCAGGGTGGTGAAGGGCACCGACGCGGCATCGAGCGGCTCGCCCTTGCGGGCAATCTGCATGAACAGTGCGATGTCGTCCTGGCGGGTCTGCTTGAGCATGAACTCGCGCAAAGGCCCTTCGGCAGCAGCGACCGCGCGTTCGGCACTCATGCCGTTGTTCATGAAGGGCACGACCGCGTTCTGATAGACGTCAGTCAGTACCGGCTGCATGATGAACAGCGACAAAAACAAAGCCAACCCGACCAGCACCATATTGGGCGGGGTCTGACCCGTACCCAGGGCC
>JAXITB010000010.1:0-17950 GCA_034680305.1 Polaromonas sp.
AAAATCGAGCAACTGCTGTCGGCTTTTCTGGGCGGTCTCCGGGTCTTCGCAAAAGCGGCTGTTCCATTGCGGACGATAGACCTGAATCGGTTGATGCAGAGCGTCGCCTGGAAAGACGGCGCTCTGGCGGCCGTCATCGAGCACGACCATCATTTGCCCGGCCGTGTGGCCCGGCAGGCTTTGCAGACTCAGGCCTGGCAACACGGTGGTGATGTCGTCGGCCAACTCGCTCAGGCCGGCGTCGACCACCGGCTGCACACTGTCGGCGATGACTGGCAAATTTTCCGGCAGCTTGGCGCCGCCTTGGCCCTGCGCACCCCAGTGGGCCCACTCGCGCGCGCCCCAGATGTAGCGCGCTTTTGGGAAGGTGGGCACCCATTGGCCGTTGCGCAGGCGAGTGTTCCAGCCCACATGATCGACATGCAGGTGGGTGTTGATGACCAGCGTGACGTCTTCGGGCCGTACGCCGGCCTCCTCCAGCCTGTCGAGGTAGGGGTGCTGCAGTTGATGAAAGCGCTCAAACAGCGGCAAGGCGCGGTTTTTGAGGTTGCCGCAGCCGGTGTCGATCAGGATGGTGTGGCGATCGCTCTGCAGCAGCCAGGAGTGCATGCTCGACATCAGGCGCTGACTGCCGGCATGCCAGAAACCGGCGCCCGTGAGTTGCGGATGCGACTGCAGCACCTGCGGGTCAAAGTCTGGAAACAGAAAGTCGGGCTTAAAGCCCGGGGTGAGCATTTCCTCGATGCGGGTGATGGTGTAGGGTCCAACCCGCGCGACGATGGTGTGGCTCGCACTCATGCTGGGGCCTGTGGTTCGAGCTCGTGGGCCAGGGCGCATCGGCGCAGGGTGCGGCGCTCATTGGGGTCGAAATCGGGCCTCGCGTGTTGCAGCAGCAGGTTGTCCCAGATGACCAGATCGTTCTTGCGCCAATGGTGCTCGTACAGATGGGCCGGATCGGCGAGGGCGCGGTTGACTTCGTCGATCAGTTCGCGGCTACGCTCTTGCGCCAGGCCAACGAGCTCGGTGGCCGTGGCCTGGCTGATCATCACGATGCGCTGGTCCGACCAGGGGTGAGGCGCGATGGCCGGATGCATGTGACTGACGGTGATCTTCTCCACTTTGGCATCGACCCCCTGGCCGTAGTCCACATCGCCATAGTGGAACTGGTGGCGCACCTGGCAGTTTTGCAAGGCCTGTACCGTGGTCGCTGGCAGTCGATCAAGCACTCGGCTGGTGTTGGTGTAAAGGGTGTGACCGCCCTTGCTGGCCACCTCTACGCCATAGAGCATGATGGCCTTCATCGGGTAGCGGTAGTAGCACTGGTCGGAATGGAAGAGCAACTCACCTTTACCGAAAGTGCCATCGGGCCGGGTGTTAGACACATAGGTGACATCTTGGCTGGTCTTTTGTACCGGTCCCTGCCGTGAAAAGCGGCCGAAGTACTGGGCCAGCCGTGCCTGCTGGGCATCGGTGATCACTTGATCGCGCAGCAATAGCAGGCCGTGGGTGTGCAGCAGGTGCCTGAGTTCAGCAATGACGGCATCGCTCAATGGCTCCGAGGCATCGAGTCCTTCGATGAGTAGCCCCAGGTCTGGTGTCAGCGCGGTGTGTTTCAGCATCCCTCTTTCATGCAGTCTTGCGCCTGCCTCTGACGCTGGCCGGATTCTAGGAATGGCACCTGCGCGACCTTCATGGGGTAAACACTAGAGGAGGTCGCCAAGGGGACGATCAGAATTCCCCCAGATCACAGGAGGTGCTTTCTTGGGTTCCACCATCGCTGAAAAAATCCTCGCGCGTGCCAGCGGTTTGCCGCTGGCACGTCCGGGCGACAACCTCAAGGTCCGCCCCGACTTCGTGGTGTCCTACGATTTCCCCGGCTACACCGACGTGATCTTCAAGCAGATGAAGGAAGAGTTCGGCATGAGTGGGGTGCGTGACCCCAGCCGCTACGCCTTGTTCATCGATCACATGGTGCCGGCCATCACGCCGCAGGAAGAAGACCTGCACCAAAACACGCGGGACTGGGGCCGACTCAACCAGGTGCCGGTCTACGAGCGCAAGGGCATTGGGCATCAGGTGGCCAGTGAACTGGGCTATGCCACGCCGGGCGCTTTCGTGGTGCATTTTGATGGGCACATCTCCCAACTGGGCACCTTTGGCGCGTTGGCCATTGGGGTGCGCAGGCATTTGGTCGAGGCCTTCGTCAATGACAAAATCCGTCTCGCGGTGCCGGCCACCACCCGGGTTGACCTGGTAGGCCAACTGCAGCCGGGCGTCATGGCCCGCGATGTGTTTCATCACATCGTGCGGGTGATCGGCGCTTCCGGTTGCCGGGCCCAGGTGCTCGAATTGGGCGGTCCGGTCATCGATGCGATGAGCATCGACGGTCGGCAGACCATCACCTGCTTGGCCATGTTTACCGGGGCTGTCACGGCCATCATCAACCCAGACGAGCTCACGCTCGGTTACACCCAATCACGATCGCGCATCGCGCTCGACCCCGTATGGTCGGACGCTGACGCGGTGTATGCCCAAAGGCATGTGATCGATGTGTCGGCGCTCGAGCCAGTGGTGGTGGTGCCTCCCAGCCCAGCCCATACCCGGGATCTCAAGGACTACATTGGCACCGAAGTACAAGTGGGTTACCTGGGCTCTTGTGCGTCCGGCCGCATTGAAGACTTGCGCGCCGCTGCTGCGGTTCTGCGCGGGCGTTCGGTGCGCGAGGGCTTTCAACTGCATGTCGTTCCGACCAGTCAAGAGATCATGAGGCAGGCTGCCGCCGAAGGGCTCATCACCGATTTGGTGGCCGCCGGTGCATTTGTGTCCTCGCCCTCATGCGACTACTGTTTCGGCCGGATCGGCGTGATGTCGGCCGGCCAAAAGGCGGTGTCGACCGGAACTTTGAATGTCTCGGGGCGCATGGGGAGCACCGACTCGCAGATTTACATCGTTAATGCCGCAGCGGTGGCCGCAGCAGCCATTGAAGGGGTCATTGCCGACCCGCGTCCTTACTTGAGATGACGCCATGATGATGCCCACCGTCCGCGGCCGCGCCGCTTATGTCTTTACCGAACCGGACTTCGATGTCGATCAGATCATCGGTGTCAAGAATATCAAGCTCAAGGACCCCGCCGAGCTTGCCGCCGTGGCCATGAAGGCGCATGACCCCGAATTCGCGCAGAAGGTGCAGGTCGGTGATGTGCTGGTGGGTGGCATCAATTTCGGCTACGGTCACCCGCACTACCCGCCACTCATTGGCATGCGGCATCTGGGGATCCGGGGCTTGATCGCCGAGAGCTTTTCGCCAGGCTACTGGCGCGGCGAGGTGGCCATGGGCTTCCCGCAGGTGGCCTGCCCGGGCATCTTGGACGCTGTCAGCCGATGGGACGAACTGGAGATCGACTGGGATGGCGGCTGTGTGCGCAACCACACCCGTGGCACCCAATTGCCCTTTGAGCCGCTGTCCGAAAGTGACCGCCTCATGATCGCTGCCGGTGGCATCATCGGTTACTTGAAAGCCACCCAAACCGAGGACAACCATGGTTCCTGATCGAAGCCCCTTTGCCAAGGCCCTGCGCGCCGGTCAAACCGTCTGGACGGCAGGCGTCTATGACGCCCTGTCGGCCAAAGTTGCCGAGAACGCCGGCTTTGCCGCGGTCATGACCTCGGGCTATGCGGTTTCGGCGTCGCTGCTGGGCGAGCCGGACGTCGAAATTTACACCATGACCGAAAACCTGTCGGTGGTGCAACACGTCACTGCAGCCCTGAAGATCCCGGTCATCGCCGACACCGACACCGGTTACGGTAACGCCATCAACGTGATGCGCACGGTGCGCGAGTTTGAGCGCGCCGGGGTCAGCGCGGTCATCTTTGAAGACCAAGAGGTGCCCAAGCGCTGCCCCTGCGTTGCCTCCGTCATCGAGATCCTGCCCCCCGAGGAAAGCGCTGCCAAGATCCGCGCGGCGGTTCATGCGCGCCAAGACCCCGACCTCATCATCGTGGCCCGCACCGATGCCCAGACCGAAGAGGAGGCCATCGCCCGCGCCCGAATGTATGTGGAGGCAGGGGCCGATCTGATCCAACCCATCAGCCGTTGCTTCAAAGACTTTGCCGGTTTGAAGCGCCTGCGCGAGGCCTGCGGCCGGCCGCTGTCACTGCAACTGCTGGGCTGGTTGGAAGCTGACCTGAGTCCTCAGCAGGTGCAGGAGGTTGCGGGCCTCGCCGTCCACCCCTTGGTCGGCCTCTTCACCGCCTACAAGGCTCTGCAAGCGAACTTCGCCCACCTGGCCCAGCATCACCAGACGCGCCAGCTGCCCCAGGCGGTGGTGTCGATGGATGAATTCAAGCACTTCATCGGCTTTCCTGAAGTGGAGGCGCTTCAGACTGCCTTCATGACGGGGCGGCCGCCCTCAGCAGGTGCCTGACGCCGGCGGCTGGAACGGCCGGCGATCCTAGGAAGCGCAGGCGCCTGCGACGCGTCCGGCCCCCCGGGTGTATTGGTGTAATACCTAAGTATCCAAATTGTGCTGGGCGCTTCATCATTTGCCCATGAATCGGCCCATCGCGCTTTCCATCGCTGCCGCCTCGGCCGAGGTGCAAACCCTGCTCAAGGCCAGTGCAGGCGACGACGGCGCAGTGGTGCGCCTGCTCGATCGACTCTTGCAACTGGCCCACGAGATGCGGGCCTCGGACCTGCACTTTGAGCCGGACGAGGGCGCTTACCGAATCCGCATTCGCATTGATGGGCAGTTGCAGGAGTGGCTGCGCCCGCCCCTGGGATTGCGCGAGCGGCTGGCCTCGCGCATTAAGGTACAGGCCCGGCTGGACATCGCGGAAAAGCGTTTGCCGCAAGATGGCCGCATGCGCCAGCAGATGTCCGGCGGTCAGTGGGTCGATCTGCGGGTCAGCACCTTGCCGACGGTCCATGGCGAAAAGCTGGTCTTGCGCTTGATTGATGCTGCACCCTCGCAGCTCGATCTGGACGAGCTGGGCTACGACGGCACGCAGAAAGCAGCCTTGCTGCAAGCCATCGCCCGGCCGCATGGCATGGTGCTGGTCACCGGCCCAACCGGTGCGGGCAAGACCTTGTCCATGTACAGCTGTCTGCAGCAGCTCAACCGGCCGGGGGTGAACATCTGCACCGCCGAAGACCCTTGTGAGATCAATCTGAGCGGGATCAACCAAGTCAGCATCAATGAAAAAGCGGGACTCAATTTCGCGGTCGCTTTGCGCGCCTTCTTGCGTCAGGACCCCGATGTGATCATGATCGGCGAGATTCGCGACCTCGAAACCGCGGACATGGCACTGAAGGCGGCGCAGACGGGCCACCTGGTGTTCTCCACGCTGCACACCAACGATGCCCCCAACACCCTGACCCGCTTGCGCCAGATTGGTGTGGCGGCGCATAACATCGCCGCCAGCGTGGTGTTGATCACTGCCCAGCGCCTGCTCAGGCGTCTGTGTGTCCACTGCCGCCAGCCGTTCGATCCGCCCCATTCATTGCTGGTCGAGGCGGCTTGCCCGCCCACTTGGCTTGACGACGGCCGGCCGGTGTTCGCGCCGCTCGGTTGCGAGCGTTGCCACGGTGGTTATCTGGGACGGGTCGGCGTGTTTCAGGTCATGCCGATCAGCCCAGCGATGACGGACATCATCTTGCGCGAGGGCAGCTCGCTCGAGATGGCCCGTCAAGCAGCCAGCGAGGGGGTGCTGAGCTTGCGCCAAGCTGCCTGGGGCAAAGTTAAACTGGGCCAGACCAGCATCGAAGAAGTCCTGGCCCACACCCATGCCTGACCACGTCCCTTCCTGCCACAGTGGCAGACCCTGTCCAAGGGCCTGCGCATGATCGCCTGGTCACAGAGCCAGCCAGCCGCGCCACAGGCCTTTGACTGGTCGGCCCGTGACGACCAGGGCCGCCTGCAGACCGGCCGCAGCCAGGCCGGTGGCGAGAATCAGCTGCGCGCCCAACTGCGTCGTCGGGGTCTGCAGGCCTTGGAGCTCAGACCAGTCAAGCTCGGGCGGGTCAAGTCGATGAGCACGCGCGAGCTGGCGCAGCTGACCCGTCAGCTGGCAGCGCTGCTGCGCGCCGGCTTGCCGCTGCTGCAGTCTTTGCAGATCGTCGCGCGCGCTCAGTCCCACCCTGGCATCGTTGAGCGGGTCGAACAGGTGCATGCCGACCTGCAAAACGGCATGGCGCTGGCCGCTGCCTTGCGTCGTCAGGCGCCGGTCTTCAATGATCTTTACATTGCCTTGGTCGAGGCCGGTGAGGCTTCAGGCCGGCTCGATCTGCTGCTCGAACGCTTGGCCGTGCATTTGGACAAGACCGAGGCCTTGGCGCGTCGGGTTCGTGCGGCCTTGCTGTATCCGCTGGTGGTGTTGACGGTGGCTGTGGCGGTCATGACCGTCATCATGGTCGTGGTGGTGCCGGCTTTCGAGAACGTCTTTGCTTCCTTTGGTGCGCAACTGCCCTGGGCCACGCAACTGGTGATTGCGTCGAGCCGCTGGCTGGTGCAGTGGGGCCCATGGCTCCTGGCCGCGGCTGCGGTGCTGGCCGCTGCGATGGTGCAGCTGTGGCGCCGTCACCCGGCTTTTGCCCGCCGCGTGGACGATGCGCTGCTGGCCGCCCCGGTTTGGGGCCAGCTGCTGCGGCAGGCGGCGGTGGCGCGTTGGAGTCGCACCCTGGCCACCTTGCTGGCCGCTGGTCTGCCCCTGGCCGAAGCCTTGCAGTCAGTGCGTGGGGCCTGCGGCCACCTGGCGCATGCCCAGGCCACGGCGCGGGTGCGCGAGGAGGTCCTGCGCGGCAGCAGCTTGCGCGCAGCGCTGATGCAGTCGACCTTGTTCCCGCCCATGCTGCAGCAGATGTGTGCCATTGGCGAGGAGTCGGGCACACTCGATCATTTGCTGGAAAAAGTGGCCGACTTTCAGGAGGCCGACCTCGACGAGCAACTGGGTCATTTGTCGGGCCTGCTGGAGCCGGCCACCATCGTGCTGCTGGGCCTGATCGTGGGCGCTCTGGTGTTGGCGCTGTATCTGCCGGTTTTCCAGATGGGGCAGATCGTCTGATGAACGAGCCGATTTTCATTTCTTTGGCCGCCCTGCTCGGGCTGGTGTTGGGCAGTTTCCTCAATGTGGTGATTCATCGCCTGCCGCGCATGATGGAGCGCCAGTGGGCACAGGACGTCAGCGACTGGCTGGCTCAGCAGGAGGCCAAGTCTGGCGACCCCATTGAGCCGACCGAGCCTTACAGCCTCTTGCGACCGGGCTCGCACTGCCCGTCCTGCGCCAAGCCCCTGTCCTGGTCCGACAAGATCCCCGTTGTCAGCTACCTTTTGTTGCGCGGCCGTTGCCGCCATTGCAGCGCGCCGATCGGGCGGCGCTACCCCCTGGTCGAACTGGCTAGCGCGGCGCTATTTGCCGCCTGCGCTTGGCATTGGGGCGCCTCGCCGGCGGCCTTGGCCTGGGCCGCCTTCGCGGCCACGCTGCTGGCGCTGGCCTGCATCGATGCAGATACCCAATTGCTGCCCGATGACCTGACCTTGCCTCTGGCCTGGGCCGGGCTGATCGTCGCTGCTTTGGGCTGGACGGCGGTCAGCCTGAGCCAGGCCCTGTGGGGGGCGGTGGCCGGCTATTTGCTGCTTTGGCTGGTGCATCATGGCTTCAAGCTGGTCGCCGGCAGGCAGGGCATGGGGCAGGGCGACTTCAAGCTGCTGGCCGCCCTGGGTGCTTGGCTGGGCTGGCCGGCTTTACTGCCGGTGGTGCTATTGGCCTCAGGCGTGGGCGCCGCGGTGGGTATCGGTCTGCGCTTGAGCGGGCGCTTGCAGGCCGGTGAGCCCTTGCCCTTTGGGCCGTATCTCGCGATGGCCGGCCTGATGCTCATGTTTGCCCCACATCACGGGGCCGATTGGTTTTGGCGATGAGGCAGGACCGCATGGGCACTGGGCGGGCGCAGGGCTGGCGCATGGGATTGACCGGCGGCATTGGCAGCGGCAAGAGCACGGTGGCCGCCATGCTGGCGCGCTGTGGCGCTGCGCTGGTCGATGCCGATGCCATTGCGCGTGGGCTGACTTTGGCCGGCGGCGCCGCCATGCCCGAGATCACCCGGGTGTTCGGGCCGACCTTTGTGGCGCCCGACGGCGCGATGGACCGCGATGCCATGCGCGAGCGGGTCTTCAGTGACCCAGCCGCGCGTGTGCAGCTCGAAGCCATCGTGCACCCATTGGTGGGCCAGGAGACGGCGCGGCGGGCAGACCAGGCGCTGTCTGCGGGCGCGCGTTGTGTGGTGTTCGATGTGCCTTTGCTGGTGGAGTCGGGCCGTTGGCGTTCTCGTGTTGATGCGGTGGTGGTGGTCGACTGCAGTGAACAGACGCAGCGTGATCGGGTCATGGCACGCAATGGTTGGCCCCGCGAGGCGGTCGAAAAAGTCATGGCCCAACAGGCCACACGCGCTCAACGTCGGTCTGCCGCTGATGTCTGCCTGTTCAACGAGGGGCTGAGCCTGCCTGAGCTGGAGGCACAGGTTCAGCAGGTTTGGCAACACTTCGGGCTATGATCCGCCACCATCCTTCTGTGGTTTCGAGCCGACGCTGCCGTGATCCTGTACGAATACCCCTTCAACGAGCGCATTCGGACCTACCTGCGACTGCAGCACCTGTTTTTCCGGCTCGGTGAGCTGGTCGGACGCAGCAGCGCCACCGATCATCACTACGCCATCACGACGCTGTTTGAGATTGTCGAGGTCGGCGCCCGGGCCGATCTGAAGACCGATGTGCTCAAGGATCTTGAGAAGCAAAAGCACCTGCTGACGGCCTATCGGGGCAATCCGGCCATTTCGGAGAAAGCGCTCGAGCAGGTGATCGGTCAGCTCGACGCCTGCTTTGTGGCGCTCAAGGAGCAGCCGGGCAAGCCCGGTCAGGCTTTGTCGGAGATCGACTGGCTGATGAGCTTGCGCAGTCGCACTGGCATTCCGGGCGGAACTTGCGAGTTTGATCTCCCGGTCTATCACGCTTGGCGCCATCTCGATCCCGAGCAGAGGCGGGCCGATCTACAGCGTTGGATTGAGGGACTCCTTCCACTGGCCGAATCGGTGGGCATGCTGCTCAAACTGCTGCGCGATTCAGGCACGCCGCAAAAGGTGGTCAGCACTGGTGGCCACTTTCAGCAGAACCTGCCGCAGGGGCGAAGCTTCCAGCTCATGCGACTGCGCATCGACCCCACACTGGGGCTGTTTCCCGAGATCAGCGGCAACCGGCTTGTGGTTTCTGTGCGACTAATGACCATGATTGACGGTCAGCGGGTGCAAGCGTCCACCGACGACGCACAATTGGAAATCACGCTCTGCTCCTGATCGCTCCATTGAGCGTTCTTGCATCATGACCACTGCATCGTCACCCACCGGATCAGCCCGCCTCGTGACCTGCCCCGCCTGTGGCGGTCAGAGCGTTTACGGGCCCGACAACCCCAGTCGCCCGTTTTGTTCGCCCCGCTGCAAGGGCATGGACTTCGGGGCCTGGGCCAGCGAACGTTTTCGTGTGCCGACCGAGGCGCCGCCCGATGAACAGGCTTTCGGCGATCCCAAGCTGCAGTAACTGGCCGAAGGGGCGCCGACTCGGCCTCTTTGGTGTGCTGCTGCTTGCGGGCGCGGCGGTACTGGCCCAGAGCCCCTCGTCAGCTGAGGGCAGGAAGAACCGGTCTGCCACGGCCGATGCCGCAAGCCTCGAAAAATCGAGCAAGAAGTCCAGCCAGAAGAGCTCTGCGCCCAAGGTCCGTCCCTCTGGCTCGAGCGAGACGCCCGCTGAGCGTGCCGCCCGCCTCAAGCGCGAATGCAAGGGCCTGCCCAACGCGGGCGCTTGCACCGGGTACGCCCAATGAATGGGCCTTTGGGGCTGCGGCCGGAGCAGCCCTTGATCCCCCTCTGACCTGGCCCTTCGGCTGCGGTGCGGGCGGACAAGAAAAAGCCGCGGGGCTTGCGCCGCGCGGCCGATCGAGGTGGGGTGTTCTTGACGGTGCCTTCAGTGGGCGGCGAGCACTTGCTGCAACTCGCCGCTTTCGTACATCTCCATCATGATGTCCGAGCCGCCAATGAATTCACCCTTGACATACAACTGGGGTATGGTGGGCCAGTTGCTGTACTCCTTGATGCCCTGACGGATGGCCTCGTCTTCGAGCACATTGACCGTCTCTGGGCGGCTCACGCCGCAGGCCTTGAGGATCTGGATGGCACGGCCAGAAAAGCCGCACATCGGAAATTGAGCCGTGCCCTTCATGAAAAGGACGACGTCGCTGGATTTGACGATCTGGTCAATGCGTTGTTGGGTATCGCTCATGGTTTCTGCCCTCCAATTGGTCTTCTTGCAATTATCAGTCAATGGTCTCATTCATTGGCCAATGACCCCAGGTTGGCCTGGGACAGTCAGTCTAGCCGGCCGCCGCTGCAGCGCCCGATGCCTGCCAGATCGCGCCGGCTTTGGATCTGCCGCAAGCCGGCCTGGGCCAGCAACTCGCAGACGGTCGGGGCTTGGTTGTATCCGTGCTCAAGGAGCAACCAGCCGCCGGGGCTCAGGTGCTCAGGCGCCTGGGCGATCAGGGTGCGCAAGGCGTCCAGGCCATCGGGGCCTGAGCTCAGGGCGGCGTCGGGCTCATGGTGCAGGGCGGCCAGGTGCGGGTCGCCCTCGGCAATGTAGGGCGGGTTACTCACGATCAGGTCAAAGCGCCCCTGGACCTGGGTCAGCCAGTGGCCACGCTGCCAGTCGATGGCCAGTCCGAGGGCCTGCCCGTTGGCCTGGGCCACCTGCAAGGCCGGCTCGCTGGCATCGACCGCACTGACCTGCCAGTGGCGCCGGGCCTGTTTGAGCGCCAGCGCGATTGCGCCGCTGCCCGTGCCCAGATCGATCACGCGCGCGGCTGGCGGCAGGTCAAGCGCCAGCGCCCATTCCACCAGCGTTTCTGTTTCGGGGCGGGGCACCAGCACGCGCTCATCGACCGCCAGCATCAAGCCGAAGAATTCTTTGTGGCCGCACAGGTAGGCCACGGGTTCACCGCTTCGTCGCCTGGCGCACAGCGCCTCAAAGCGTTCAATGGCCTGGCTCGGCAGCTCGTCCTGGTCGTGGGCGATCAGCCAGGCCCGATCGTGTGGTCGGCTCAGGGCGTGCAGCAGCAGCAACTGGCCGTCTAGTCGATCGATGCCGAGCGCAGCGGCCCAGGCCAGAGCCTGCGCCAATTTCACGGGGCCGCTCCTTCGAGTTCAGCCAGCAACTCGGCCCCGCGGGCCACCTGCAGCGCGCCAATCACTTCGGCCAACTGACCTTCCATGATCTGGCCGAGCTTGTAGAGCGTCAGGCCGATGCGGTGATCGGTCAGGCGGCCTTGCGGGAAGTTGTAGGTGCGGATGCGGTCACTGCGGTCGCCGCTGCCGATCAGGCCCTTGCGCATCGCCGCATCTTTGGCCGCGCGTTCAGCGCGGGCCTTTTCCTGGATGCGTGCCGACAGCACCTGCAGCGCCCGGGCCTTGTTGCGGTGTGGGCTGCGGTCGTCCTGGCATTCGGCCACGATGCCGGTGGGCAGGTGGGTGATTCGGACCGCCGAATCGGTCTTGTTGATGTGTTGTCCGCCCGCCCCCGAGGCGCGGAAGGTGTCGATGCGCAACTCCGAAGGGTTGATCTGGATGGCCACCGCCTCGTCGGGTTCGGGCAGCACGGCCACCGTGCAGGCACTGGTGTGGATGCGTCCCTGCGCTTCGGTAGCAGGCACCCGCTGCACCCGGTGGCCGCCCGATTCAAAACGCAGCTTGCCGTAGACCCCAGTGCCGCGCTCGTCGGGCGTGCCTTCGATGCGCAGCACCACCTCCTTGTAGCCGCCGAGCTCGGCCGGCGATTGGCTGATCAGCTCGCAGCGCCAGCCGCAGCTTTCTGCGTAGCGGGTATACATGCGCAGCAGGTCGCCGGCGAACAAGGCCGATTCGTCGCCGCCGGTGCCCGCGCGGATCTCCAGGAAGGCCGGTCGGGCATCGTCCGGGTCTTTGGGCACGAGCATCAATTGCAGCGCCTGATCCAGCAGGTCGATGTCGGCCTGCGCCGCCGTGATTTCCTCTTCCGCCAGCTCACGCCACGCTGGGTCGGCTAGCATGGATTGGGCCTGCTCGAGGTCGCTCTCGCGCTGCCGCAAGCGCTGGTATTGCTCGGCCAGCGCACTGGTTTCAGCGTGCTCGCGGGTCAGCTTGCGAAAGCGATCGAGGTCGCTGACCACGTCGGGCGCCGACAGCAGCGCGTCGAGCTCTTGGACCCGGGCGATCTGGCGCTCGAGCGTGTGGCGAAGAAAGTCTTTCATGATGGCGCGGTAAGGGGAGGGCAGGCCGCCCTGGTCAATGAGCAGACGCGGGGCTTGACCCCCGCCAGCGCAGGGGCCGCAGGGCAGCGGCGCTACAGGCCGTTGGGGTCGCGCTGCGCCTGGCCGCGCAGGAACAGGCGGCTGACGGCGTGGGCCGTGCTTTCAAGTTCTTCGGCCTGGCTGCCGTGCAGCTCGGCCATGGCGCCGTGCAGCATTTTCTGGGTCAGGCCCCGAGACAGTGTTTCCAGCACCGCCTCCACCGACTCCCCTTTGGCGAGCAATTTGCGGGCGCGCGCCAGTTCCACCGCACGCCACTGGTCAGCCTGGGCGTTGAGCTGCTGAATCAGGGGCACGGTGGCGCGCTGCTTCATCCAGTGCAGGAAATTTTGTACCCCGGCGTCAATGATGACTTCGGCCTCTGCCACTGCCGCCTGGCGGTTGTCTTTGCCGGTCTGCACCACCCGCGCCAAGTCGTCCACGGTGTAGAGGTAGATGTCCTGCAGTTGCTTGACCTCCGGCTCGATGTCGCGAGGCACGGCCAGGTCGACCATGAACATGGGCCGGCGCCGGCGCTGCTTGAGGGCCCGCTCGACCGCGCCCAGGCCGATGATGGGCAAGGTGCTGGCGGTGCAACTGATGACGGCATCGAACTGCCCCAGTCGCTCGGGCAATTCCGACAGCGGCATCACCTCGGCGCCAAAGCGGCTGGCCAGTTTTTCTCCGCGTTCGAGCGTGCGGTTGGCGATGGCCATGGACATGGGGTTCTTGGCCGCAAAGTGGGTGACGGCCAAGTCGATCATCTCACCGGCACCAACAAACAGCACGCGGATCTTGCTCAGGTCTTCGAAGATCTGGCTGGCCAGTCGGACGGCAGCGGCTGCCATGCTGATGCTGTGCGAGCCGACTTCGGTGCTGCTGCGCACTTCTTTGGCCACCGCGAAGGAGCGCTGGAACAATTGGTGCAAGGTGGTGCCCATGGCGCCGGCTTCATCGGCCGCGCGGACTGCGTCCTTCATCTGTCCCAGAATCTGCGGCTCGCCCAGCACCATGGAATCGAGGCCACTGGCCACGCGGAAGGCGTGCCGGGCGGCATCGCCGTCGCGCAGGGTATAGGTGTGGTCGCGCAAGGCCTCAGGTGAGACGCCGCCGCTGCGCGCCAGCCAGTCCAGGGTGTGGTCGACTTCGGCCTGTTCGCCGGCGCAGTAGATTTCGGTGCGGTTGCAGGTCGACAGCAAGGTGGCCTCTGGCTCGCGCGTAAAAGCCGCTCGCAGGCCCTGCAAAGTGGGCGCGACTTGGTCGATGGCAAAGGCAAACCTGCCGCGCAGGTCGAGCGGTGCCGTGTGATGATTCAGCCCGAGGGCCCAAACTGGCATGGGGGGATTATAAATTTGCCGCGACTTTCGGCAATCCTGTCGCAGCAAGGTGTCAATTTAAGTTGACAAATCGATGCTGACCATCGGGTTTACCCGAATCACTTGCGGATCGGTTCGCCCTGTCAGCGGCCGCCATGGGGACGGCTCTGATAGAGTCAGCGCGCCGACGCGCTGGACCGCCAACCTGGTTTTTCAGCCGCCCCACGCCCGGTTGCAAATACAAAGCCGTTTCGAGGATGACCGCTTACTTGCTCACCCTGCACCGGGTTAAGGCCCTGGCGCCAGCCGTCTTCCTGGCGTTGATCATGGCCTTGGTCGCGCCGCGCTGGCTGGGTTGGCGTGGGGCTCGATCGGCGGCGCCGGGCTGGCTGGTGCGCTGGGGCCTGGGAACTTTGTTCAATGGGCTGGTGGTCCTGGGGGGTATGGCGTTGGGCGCCACCGGCAAAATGCAGACCTACGCGGCTTTGGTCTTGGTCTCTGCACTGGTTCAGTTCCTGGTGCTGCGGGCTTGGCGCGTGTGAGTGCCCGCTGACGCATCGCCCTTGAGCGCCGCTGGGTCTCTGAAGCGAGGCACCTTCTTGCCAGCTGGGCCTGCGGTAACATGATCGATTGCCTTCGCTTAGGCGCCTCCTGGCCGGCGCTTGTGCCCTATCCCTGGATCTGCCGATGAATGCCCCCCTTTCGCCCCATGTCCTGCATGCGATGGCCGACCCTGACGGGTTGACCGAGGGTGCTGAGCGGTCCCGCATCCGGGAAATTCCCTACAACTACACCTCGTTTTCCGATCGCGAGGTGGTCATGCGCGTGCTGGGGGAGCAGGCCTGGGACTTGCTCAACCGTCTGCGCGACGAGCGACGCACTGGCCGCTCGGCCCGAATGCTCTACGAGGTGCTGGGCGACATCTGGGTGGTACAGCGCAACCCCTATTTGCAGGACGACCTGCTCGACAACCCGGGGCGGCGGCGTCTTTTGGTCGAAGCACTGGAGCACCGTCTGGGCGAGGTGCAAAAACGCCGAACGCCGGATCAGGATGCCGAACGCGACCGCATCGTCGGGCAACTGTTGGAACTGGCCCGGGCGGCCGTCAGCCGTTTTGCGCTGGCCTTCGATCAGGTGGCCCAGTTGCGACGGCAGACCGAGCGCAAGCTGCGCAAGTACACCGACAAGGACAACATCAAGTTTGACGGACTGTCGCGCGTCTCGCACGTCACCGATGCCACGGACTGGCGTGTTGAGTACCCCTTTGTGGTGCTCACGCCCGACACCGAGGCCGAAATGGCCGGGTTGGTCAAAGGCTGCATCGAACTGGGCTTGACCATCGTGCCGCGCGGCGGCGGCACCGGCTACACCGGCGGAGCCATCCCGCTGACTTGGCGCTCGGCGGTGATCAACACCGAAAAGCTCGAAGCCATGACCGAGGTCGAGCATGTGCGCCTGCCAGGTTTGGATCAGCCGGTGGCCACCGTCTGGACCGAGGCCGGCGTGGTGACGCAGCGGGTGGCCGATGCGGCCGAGCGGGCCGGTTTTGTGTTTGCGGTCGACCCCACCTCGGCCGAGGCGTCCTGCGTCGGCGGCAACATCGCGATGAATGCCGGCGGCAAGAAAGCGGTGCTCTGGGGCACTGCCCTGGACAACCTGGCCTCCTGGCGCATGGTCACCCCCGATGCCACCTGGCTGGAGGTGGTGCGCATCGGCCACAACCTGGGCAAGATCCATGATGCCGAGATGGCCAGCTTTGAGTTGCGCCACTTTGAAGCCGATGGCAAGACCCCGATCCGTACTGAACGCCTTGACATCGAGGGTAAGACCTTTCGCAAGGAGGGCCTGGGCAAGGACGTGACCGACAAGTTTTTGTCGGGTTTGCCCGGGGTGCAGAAAGAAGGTTGTGACGGCTTGATCACCAGCGCGCGCTGGGTGGTCCATCGCATGCCCGAGCACACCCGCACCGTCTGCCTGGAGTTTTTTGGCAATGCCAAGGATGCGGTGCCCAGCATTGTCGAAATCAAGGACTACATGTTTGCGCTGCAGAAAAGCAGCCAACAGCAGACTGGTCTGCCCGGCGCCACGACGGTCTTGCTGGCCGGTCTGGAACACCTGGACGACCGCTACCTCAAGGCGGTGGGCTACGCCACCAAGTCCAAGCGCGGCGGCCTGCCCAAGATGGTCCTCATTGGTGACATCGCCGGTGACGATGCCGATGCAGTGGCGCGGGCCACTTCAGAAGTGGTGCGCATTGCCAACTCACGCAATGGCGAGGGCTTCATCGCCATCAGCGCCGAGGCCCGCAAGAAATTCTGGCTGGACCGCAAGCGAACCGCCGCCATCAGCCGGCACACCAACGCCTTCAAGATCAATGAGGACGTGGTCATTCCCCTGCCGCGCATGGCCGAATACACCGACGGCATCGAGCGCATCAACATTGAGCTGTCGCTGCGCAACAAGATCCGGCTGTGCGATGAACTAGAAGACTTTTTCACCCGCGAGCACCTGCCGCTGGGCAAGTCTGACGACGCCGGCGAGCTGCCCGAGGCCGAATTGCTGGAAGACCGCATCGCGCAGGCGCTGGCTCTGGTGCGTCAGGTGCGCCAGCAGTGGGCGCAGTGGCTGGCCGATGTGCAGCCCTTGTTCGTGCAGTTGCAGGACCACAGCCTGCGCGCCAGCTGGAAAACCCAGCTTCGCGCGCCTTTGCAAAGCTTGTTTTCGGGCGCGGTGTTCGCGCCCATCTGGCAGGAGTGCCTGGCCATCCATCAGCGGGTGCTCAAGGGCCGCGTTTGGGCCGCCTTGCACATGCACGCCGGCGACGGCAATGTGCACACCAATCTGCCCGTCAATAGCGACGACTACGAGATGCTGCAGACGGCCCATGAGGCGGTGGCGCGCATCATGGCGCTGGCCCGCTCGCTCGACGGGGTGATTTCCGGCGAGCACGGCATCGGCATCACCAAGCTGGACTTCCTGACCGATGCCGAGCTCGCGCCGTTTGCAGACTACAAGCGCCGCATCGATCCGCAAGGGCGCTTTAACAAGGGTAAGCTCTTGCGCGACCAGGCCCTGCCGGCCGACCTGACCAATGCCTACACCCCCAGCTTCGGGCTGATGGGTCATGAGTCGCTCATCATGCAGCAGTCAGACATCGGTGCGATTGCCGACTCGGTCAAGGACTGCCTGCGTTGCGGCAAGTGCAAGCCAGTCTGCTCGACCCATGTGCCGCGCGCCAATTTGCTCTACAGCCCGCGCAACAAAATCCTGGCCACTTCGCTGCTGGTCGAAGCCTTCCTCTACGAGGAGCAGACCCGGCGCGGCATATCGATCAAGCATTGGCAGGAATTCGAAGACGTGGCCGACCATTGCACGGTTTGCCACAAGTGTCTGTCTCCCTGCCCGGTGAACATCGACTTTGGCGAGGTGTCCATGAACATGCGCAATCTGCTGCGCAAGATGGGCCAAAAGTCGTTCCGTCCGGGCAATGCGGCGGCCATGTTTTTCCTCAATGCCACCCAGCCCGAGACCATCAAGTTCATGCGCAGTGCGATGGTTGACGTTGGCTTCAAGGCCCAGCGCCTGGCCCATGACCTCCTGCGCACGGTGGCGCGCAAGCAGACGGCCAAGCCGCCGGCTTCGGTGGGGTCGGCGCCGGTCAAGCAACAGGTGATTCATTTCATCAACAAGAAGATGCCGGGCGGCCTGCCCAAGAAGACGGCCCGCGCGCTGCTGGACATTGAGAACCAGGATTACGTCCCCATCATCCGCAACCCCGGCACCACCAGCAGCGAGACGGAAGCGGTGTTCTATTTCCCCGGCTGTGGTTCGGAGCGCCTGTTTTCGCAGGTGGGCCTGGCCACGCAGGCCATGCTCTGGCATGCGGGCGTGCAGACCGTGCTGCCGCCGGGCTACCTGTGCTGCGGGTATCCGCAAAAGGGCAGCGGCCAGTTCGACAAGGCTGACAAGATCATCACCGACAACCGGGTGCTGTTCCATCGGGTGGCCAACACCCTGAACTATCTGGACATCAAGACCGTGGTGGTCAGCTGTGGCACCTGCTTCGATCAGTTGCAGGGCTACGAGTTTGACAAGATCTTCCCGGGCTGCCGCATCGTCGATATCCATGAGTACCTGCTCGAAAAAGGCATCACGCTCAGCAGCCAGCAGGGCTATCTTTATCACGACCCCTGTCACAGCCCGATGAAGCAGCAAGAGCCGATGAAGACGGTCAAGGCCCTGGTCGGACCCAATGTGCTCAAGAGCGATCGCTGCTGCGG
>JAXITB010000011.1:0-17871 GCA_034680305.1 Polaromonas sp.
AACTGCAAGCCGTGCTGGATGTTCCAGGCCAACAGGCCTTGCACGAATTGTTCGCAATCGCCGTGAGCGTCGCCCTTGACATACAGGCCACCGGCCAGCGCAACCTTTGGGTCCAAGAAGGGTTCGAGCGCGCGCACCAGATCGGATTCGTACCAGCACGCATTGATGCCCAGGGCTTGGAGCGCCTCCAGGCGTTGGCGGATCACCTGCGCCTGCGGACGCTGTCGCAGGATCTGCAGCACCCCCGAGGATTGAAAGTCGAATGCCAGCGCCGTACGGTCCAAGATCTGGCGCAACTGGCTCTGGCTGAGCAAAGCCAATCGGGTCATGCGCTGGCGGTGGTCTGCAAAGTCTGGTGCTTTGCAATGGGCAAACAGGTCACGCAGCCAGCGCAGCTGGTTCCAGCTTCCGTCGGGGCGCCAGCGGATCGGTGCATCGCGTTTGACCAGGGCCGACAGGATCTGGCGCTGCAGGCCAGGCATGGCCCAGGGGGCGCAAAAGCCCGCCGACACAAAGCCGCCATTGGCCTGGCTGGTGCCGCGTGCGGCCGCCGATGCCGCCTCGAGCAAAACGACCTCGTGCCCCTCGTCGAGCAGGGCATGGGCGGTCGTCACCCCGATGACGCCGGCCCCAACCACGACGACCGCTTGGCCCGTGCTCATCTGGGCTCCTTTGGCACCATGCGGCCCAGCCCGCCATGCCCGCTTGCAGACACCTCAGTCGGCCGTGATCTTCAGATCGTTGATGGTCTTGATCAGGCGCGTGTAGTCTTCGGCGTTGACCTTGTAGAGCTGTTCTGGTGCCCCGCCGGCCGGACGCGCGCCGAAGACCGCCATTTTTTCGATGACATCGGGCATCTTCAGGATCTCGTTGAGGTGGCCGTTGAGCAGGGCGATCACCGACGACGGGGTGCCCTTGGGCGCCATGATGCCGTGCCACGCGCCTTCCTTGACCGTTGGGTAGCCCTGCTCGGCCACGGTGGACAGACCCGGAATGAGCGAGGTGCGTTCTGGGTCGGTCAGCGCCACCGCAACCAACTTGCCCGCAGCGATGTGCTGGGCCACTGGGCCGTAGGTGGTGTAGCCCAGCTGCAGCCGACCGGCCAGCAGTTCCGGGATCATCGGCCCAATGCCGCGATAGGGGATGTGCTGAACATTGATGCCCGCCGCACGATTGAGCAGTTCGGCCGCAATGTGCATGGGCGAGCCGGCCCCCGGGCTGCCGTAGTTCAGGGGCTTGCCGCTCTTGGCTTGCGCCACCAGATCGCGCACCGTGCGGATGCCGGTGTCGGCGTGAGCCACGATCAGCACCGACTGCCAGCCCGTCTGAATGACCGGGTCAAAGCCATTGACCGGGTCGTAGCTGTTGGCCGGGGTCAATTTGAGCAGGGCCGGTGCGGTGGTGAAGGGGTTGGGCGTGAACAGCAGGGTGTGGCCGTCTGGCCGCGCCTTCAGCGCCATGGTGTTGCCCAGCGTGCCGCCGGCCCCCGGCCGGTTCTCCACGATCACCGACTGCTTCAGGCGCGTGCTCAGCTTTTCTGCGTAGAGCCGTGCCATGGCATCGGTATCGCCGCCCGGGGGATACGAGACGATCAGCGTGATCGGTCGATCAGGAAAGCTTTGGGCATGACCGACAGAAGCGGCAGCAGTCGCTGCGGCGCCCAGAGATGCAAGAATGATCTTGCGGCGGTTTTGGTTCATGGCGATCTCCCCGTGGATGGTGGACTGGTTATGGGTGAATGGGAATCTAAGGGAGTCGCCGGTCCCGGAAAAAGGGATAATTTCACCGAGTGAAACTTTCCTAGGGTTAGTCCTAATGGGTGAGCCAGTCGGGGTCAAGTCCATCGGTGCGCTCAGTCGTGGCCTGGCGGTGATGCACGCCGTTGAGGAGTCCTCCGCGCTGACCCTGGCCGAGTTGCATCTGCAAACCGGCATCCCCAAGGCCTCGCTCTTGCGCATTCTCAAGACCCTGATCGAGTCGGGCTGGGTGGTTCGTCATGAACTCGAGCGCCGCTACGCACCAGCGGCAGCGCCTGGTAACTCGGGGCCGGCGGCGCAGTGGCGTGCGCGGCTGTCGGCACTGGCTGCGCCGATTCGCGTCATGCTGGAAAAGCGGGTGCCCTGGCCCACGGATCTGGCCGTCAGGGACGGCTCGACCATGCTCATCCTCGATGCCCATCGGCCGATCAACAGCCTGGCGGTCAATTACCGAGTGCTGGGCTTTCGACCGGCCATGCTGGTGTCTTCTTTGGGGCGCTGTTATCTGGCTTTCTGCCCGGAGGAAGAACGCCGTTCGATCGTGGCCACGCTGTCCCGAAAGCCCAATGAGCAGGATCGATCCGCGCTGCGCAAAGACGCCTTGCAGCGTTTGGTGGCGGCCGGAAGATCGCGGGGTTACTGCACCCGAGACCCATCCGAACTCGGCTCGGATTCGCCCGAGCGTTTTGGTGCCATCTCGGTGCCGGTCTTTGCCGGTCAGGCGCTGATTGCCTCGCTCAGTTGCTCCTGGCTGCCCAGGGTGACCGACGAGGCCCACATCGTGGCCCATCACCTGACGGCCCTTCGCGATGCCGCCAACCTGATTGGCGAGCGCGCCTTGAGTACGGGCCTGGTGCCCTCGGCGCGTTAGCTCAGGCATCGGCATGCGAGCAGGGCAGGCCAGCTCGCCTTGATATGCATGAAAACCCCTCTGGCTCTGTGTGGCTCGACGGCTATGATGATCCGGTTTGAGTCTCGTTTCTTAAAAACTGCACTTGCGATTTGGAGGTCCACATGACGTTGCCTAGGGGTTCTCGCCGACTGACTTTGGTGGCTGGGGGGCTGGCTTGTTTGAGTCTGCTGGCAGGCGGGGCCTGGGCCCAGGCCTTTCCCAGCAAGCAAGTCACGCTGGTCGTGCCTTTCCCGCCCGGTGGCGGCCCCGATGTGGCTGCGCGGGTGATCGCTGAAAAGCTTGCGCCCCGCTTGGGGCAGGCGGTGGTGGTGGAGAACCGGCCGGGCGCTGGCGCACTGCTGGGCGCGAGTTTTGTCGCCAAGGCCGCCGCTGATGGTCATACCCTGCTGCTCACGCCCAACACCATGGCGATTTCGCCCCATGTGCTGCCCCCGGGTGCTGGCGGTGGGATAGATGTCAATCGTGATCTGGTGCCTGTCATTGCCCCGGCCACCACGCCTTTGGTGCTGGTGGCCAGTCCTCAGTTGGGGGTGAACAATCTCAAGGCCTTGCTGGAGCAGGCCCGCAAGCAGCCGGGCTTGGCCTACGGCAGCCCCGGGAACGGCTCGCCCATGCACTTCGCCGGTGAAATGTTCAAGCGATCTTCAGGTCTTGATTTCATGCACGTGCCTTATCGGGGCGTGGCGCCCTCGCTCACGGCAGCGCTTTCGGGTGAGGTCAAACTGCTCTATACCGGGGTGGGTGGCGCGCTGCAGCACATCAAGTCGGGCAAGCTGGTGCCGCTGGCCTTGACCGAGAAGGCCCGTTCGAGCCTTTTGCCCGATGTGCCCACCGCCACCGAGCAAGGGGTGGCCAATGTCGAGGTCAACGCCTGGTACGGTGTATTCGCCCCCGCAGGGACGCCAGCGGCAGCGATACAGCGCATCAATCAGGAGATCAATGCGGTGATCAAGTTGCCCGATGTGCGCGAGCGCTTGGTCGGCGCGGGCGTCGAGCCCCTGGGCGGCACACCGCAGGTGCTGGCCGATTTCATGAAGGCCGACACCCAGCGCTACGGCCAACTGGCCCGCGAGCTCAACATCAAGGCCGATTGAGTGCAGGCCGCTTGAAGCACGCTCGGTCCATGTCCGCATCGATTCGGTCTGTGCGCCGGTCATGAGTCGGTCGGGACCGAACTTCCTGCTGTTCATCACCGACCAGCAGCGCGCCGATCACCTCGGCTGCGCGGGCGAGCCGGTTTTGCGCACACCGCACATCGACGCGCTGGCCCGTCAGGGTCTGCGCTTCGAGCAATGCCACACCGCCACGCCGATCTGCCAGCCCAATCGGGCCAGCCTGATGACCGGGCGCCTGCCCAGCGCCCACGGGGTGCAAATGAATGGTCGCGAGTTGTCGCAGGGCGAGACCACCTTCGTGCAGGTGCTGGCGCAGGCCGGCTGGCGCACCGCCTTGGTGGGCAAGGCCCATCTGCAAAACATCACCGCGGTGCCGCCGCCTTGGCCAGCTGCTGCCGAGAGGCGCCCTCACGATGCCCAGCGTCCGTACCCGGGCCGTCACGGCCAGGAAGTGGCCCGCGCCTGGGCCGAAGACGAGCACTTCGATCTGGACTTGCCCTATTACGGCTTTGAGCAGGTGCGCCTGACGATTGGTCATGGCGACGACCAGCAGGGTCACTGGCGTCGCTGGTTGTGCGCCCAAGACGCCGATGCCGAGCGCCTCATTGGGCCAGCGCATGCCATACCCACCCCCGATCTGGCCTTGGGTCGGCTGGGGCAGGCCTGGCGCACGCGCCTGCCACCCGAGTTGCACCCGACGCACTGGATCGGCGAGGAAAGCTGCGCCTTGCTGCAGCAGTACGCGCGCGCTGGCGAACGATTTTTTTTGCAGTGTTCTTTCCCGGACCCGCACCATCCGTTTACCCCGCCTGGCCCTTACTGGGACATGCATCGGCCGGCCGACATGCACCTGCCGCCGAGCTTTGGAGCCGCGCTGCACGGGGCCCCGCCCGCCATCGAGGCCTTGCGCAAGCAGCGGCAGGAGAGTCCGGCACTGCGGCCGGGCTATGCTGCTTTTTCGGCCACCGAACAGGAGGTGCGCGAGGCGCTGGCACTCAACCACGGCAGCATCGCCTTCATTGACGCGGCCATTGGCCGGGTGATGGCCGAACTCGACCGGCTGGGTCTGGCCGACAACACCGTGGTGCTGATGACCAGCGACCACGGCGACCTGCTGGGCGATCGCGGCCTGATGTTCAAGGGCGGCTTGCACTACCCCTCGGTGACGCGCGTGCCCCTGATTTGGCGCGACACCGCTGACCGCAGACAGGCCGGCGTGCGTCAGGATCTGGCTCAGACCATTGACATCGCCCCGACCCTGCTGGCGCGCGCCGGCCTGCCGCCAGTCAATGGCATGCACGGGCGCAGCCTGCTCGATGCCGACACCGGACGCATCGGCTTGGTGATCGAAGAAGAAAGCCAGCGCGCCGATTTCGGGCTGGATCGGCGTCTGCGCATGCGCACCTGGCGCACCCACAGCCACCGCCTGACGATCTACGACGGCCAGAACTGGGGCGAACTCTATGAGCTCCAGTCCGATCCGCATGAATTGCACAACCGCTGGTCGGACCCGGCGTGCCAGTCTGTGCGCGCTGAACTGACCGAGCAACTGCTGCGCGCCATGCTTGCAGCCACAGACAACAGCCCCTACCCCAGCGCGTCAGCGTGAAGTCTGGATCAAGCGCCGGCTCGGCGCGATCGGCTGTGCATTTTGTGGGAGCGCCGCCCTCGGCGCGATGGGGCGCTTGATTGAGCGCCGACTCGCCGCGAGGGCGCGGCTCCCACTCCCCCCAATTCAGGCCGGCTGATGGCCCGTGCGACTGCCGCCCTCGGCGCGCGGGCTGTATCGTCTGTGGGATCGCCGCCTCGGCGCGATGGGCTGTGCATCTTGTGGTAGCGCCGCCCCCGGCGCGAGGGGGCGGTTGATTGAGCGCCGAATCGCCGCGAGGGCGCGGCTCCCACTCATCCTCAGGTCGAGAGGCTACCTGCGACTAGGCCAGAGTGATCGCCCGGCTCAGAGGTCGAGCACCAGCCGATCGCTCTTGCAGCCCGAGACGCAGACCATCATGACGGTGTTCGTGGCCTGCTCGGCCGGCGTGAGCACCATGTCGCGGTGATCGACCTGGCCGGCGAGCACTTTGGTCTCGCAGGAGCCGCAGATGCCTTCTTCGCAGCTCCAGGCCACATCGGCCCGCAACTCGAGCAGCATGTCGTGCAGGGTCTTACCGGCAGGCACTTCGAATTGACGGCCGCTCTTGCGCAGCTCCACGGTGAAGCTGGTTCTGGCGTCGCTGGCCGCTTCGACCGGCTTGGCGCTGAAGCGCTCGAGGTGGGCGTGCGTCAAGCCCAGTTCGCCGCAGTGCTGCTCGAAGGCGTCGAGCATGGGCGTGGGGCCGCAGGCGTAGTAGTGCGTATCCTTAGCCTGGCGCTGGGCCAGCAGGGAGCGCAGATCGGGCGGGCCGCCGGCCTCGTCGTCAAAATGCCAATGCACCCGCGCGCCCAGTTGGATCAATACGTCGGTGAAGGCGGCCGATGCTCGACTGCGTGCGAAGTAGAGCACCTCGTAGGAGCGACCCAGGCTGCTCAGCCGGCGGGCCATGCACAGCAGCGGCGTGACGCCGATGCCTCCGGCCACCAGCACGGTGTGGGTCGCGTCTTCGACCAGGCCAAAGTGGTTGCGTGGGGCGCTGATGGTCAGTGGCATGCCTACCCGTAGTTGCTCGTGCACCGTGCGGGAGCCGCCTCGGCTGGCCTTGTCCTTGAGCACGCCGACCACATAGCGTCCTGACTCGCCTGCGTCATTGCACAGTGAATAGCTGCGCACCAGGCCGCCAGGCAGGTGCAAGTCGATGTGGGCGCCGGGCGCGAAGGCGGGAAAGCTCTCGCCAGCGGCGGGGCGCAGTTCGACGCTGATGATGTCCTGGGCTTCGTGGCGCAGCGTGTGCACCCAGGCCGACAAGGTGTCTTTGGTGGTCATTCGTGCTCGTTCCGGAAAAAGGCGAGGCCGCGCGGGCGCGGCCTCTTCGGGGGCGAATCTTACGTCCTGCGCGGGGTCTCAGTCCGCGCTGGCTTGGCGCTCAAGCTGTTGCTCGGCCAGCTTGCGCAAGTGGCGGCGCAGGCGCACGATGCCCATGTCGTGGGCGTACAGGTGTTCGCGCTGGTTCGCGTCGGGCTCCATGTTTTCCATCGCCACCCGGTCTTGTTCGAGTACGTTCCAGTGGCGCTGCTCGAGCCGGTTCTTGTAGAGAAAGCGCCAGGTGTCGCGCTGCCAGCTGCTGACCTTGCGGCAGCGCCAGTGAAACACCCCGGCCGCGCGGGCGTTGATGGGTGTGTAGCTGCCGATGATGGTGAAGTTGCCGCCGGGGCCGCCTGTCTTCGGGTAGGGAATTTCAAGGCGCATGACGTGGATGCCGGTGTCGAGCCATTCGGTCCAGTCGAAGTTGACGTCGCGCTGGCCCTTTTTCTCGAACATGAAGCCATGGGGCACTTCTCGGATCTGGAACTCGGCCGTCATGTCGCCTTCGCTCATGGTGTGCGACTGGCGGTGCAGGTAGGCCCCGTGCATCGGGTCCATCACGTTGTCGATGACGTAACGGTAGTCGCAGCCCCACTCGGTGTAGCACAGGAAGGACGACCACTCGGGCGAGGTGAGCTGCTCGGGCAATTGCAGCGGTGGCGGTGCGTCCAGCGATGGGTTGGTGGCGTTGTACAGAAAGATGGCGCCGTTGCTCTCTGCGGTGTGGAACATCCGTGCCGCCCGCGAGCCCTCGAGCTTGCAGCCTGGGCTGCCGGGCACGCGGGTGACGGTGCCGTCGCAGCGCACCTGTACGCCATGGTAGGCACAGGCCAGGCGGTCACCCAGGTTGACGCCCAGGGACAGGGGCGCGCCGCGATGGGGGCAGTGGTCTTCCAGGGCATGGACCCGGCCGTCCGCATCGCGCCAGAGGGCGATCTTGTAGCCCAGGCGGCGCAGCGAGACGGGGCTGGACTGCACGAAGCTGGAGGGGCAGACTGGGAACCAGAGGTCTTTGAGGCCCACCGACAAGGCGGCATCGATCGGGTCGGCCTGCATGGTGATCGCATCGATTTTCATGGGGTGTCCTTTGGGGGATGGCCAGACTTCAGGCGCTCAGGCGCGCCATTTCCTGTTGATAGCTTTGGGCCGTCCAGGGCCGTCCGTCGGGGCCGGTCGGACCCGATGCGTTGAGGTAGTTCACCAGCGCATCGAGCTCATGGATGCCGGCAGCAAAGGCGCGCTCGATGGCATCGCCCAGCAGGTTTTCATAGGCCGTGGGCGCACTGGCCCGCGTCTGATGGGTTTCGTTGTAAAGGGCGGTCATGCTCAGGTTCAGGGCTTGGGTTTGTCGGTCATGAAGCGTCCGCTGGGCGCTTGCGCCTCAGGCTGCCTGCGGGTGTGTCCGTCGATGCCGCCTTTAACGGCCCATTCGGCAAACACGGTGGGGCCGGGCGTGAATTCGCGCGGCTGCCAGTCTTCGGTGAGTTCGTCTTCGTCGGTGTAGTACTCGACCAGCGCGCCGGCTGGGCTCACGACGTACCAAAACAGCGCCGACGAGATGGGGTGGCGGCCGGGGCCGAGTTCGGTCTGCCAGCCTTGGCGTGACATGTGCATGCCGCCGCCAATGACCTCGTGCACATCGCGCACCGTGAAGGCCACATGGTTCAGCCCCTGACGCGGTTCGGGCGGCTGCAGCAGAAACAGGTCGTGGTGGCCGCCGCGCGGCGCGCAGCGCAGGAAGTGCCCGCGACCCGGATAGCGGTCGGAGATGACGAAGCCGAGCACTTCTTCGTAGAAGCCCGATGTGCGGGCCAGATCGCGGGTGAACAGCACCACATGGCCGACCTCGACCGGCTCGGCGCGCTCATAGGCCGGTGAGGCCTGATTGACGCGTGGGCGCTGGCTCCAGGTGTTGGTTTGCGCGCAGGGCAGGTCGATGGTCTTTTTGCGCGTGACCTGTACGCCCACCGACAGGCCCATCGGGTCTTGGCAGATCAGCCGGTCGCCCTGGCGCTGCCAGCCCGCTTGCGTGCGCATGCGTTCGGCGCAGACCTCCAACTCTTCGTCGCTGCCCACCGCCCAGACAACCTGGCGCAGGGTGGGGTCGTTCTCCAGACCGGGCGGCAGGCCCGGCCGATCGGGATGGGCCACGATCACGCGGCAGCCGTTGAGCGACTCGAAGACCAGTTCCTGGGCCGATTCCTGAACCAGGCTCAGGCCCCAATCGAGGAAAAAGCGGCGGCACTGAGGCAGGTCGGCGGCGCTCAGGGTGATTTCATCGATGCCTTGAATGCTCATTTTGCGTTTTATAGGTGAAATGCAGTTTCGATACAGAAACGTGTCTATGATGAACGCAAGCCATTGAAAGGTCAAGAGAGTTTGCCATTGCGTTGGCGTTTTGGCTGGCCTCGTGCGAGGAAGTAGAGCCGTTGCACAATGCAGTCATGGACTCCGCGCCTCATCCCCACGCCCGCGAACTTGGCCGGGAGGCTGGGGTCTCTCCAGACGACCATCAGGCGGTGCGCCTGTGGTTGCGTTTGCTGGCTTGCAGCACCGAGATCGAGCAGTCCATCCGCAGCTTGCTGCGTTCGCACTTTGGCACCACTTTGCCGCGCTTCGATTACCTGGCGCAGCTCAATCGATTCCCGCAGGGGCTGCGCATGACCTCGCTGTCGAGTCACCTGATGGTGACCGGCGCCAATGTGACCGGTCTGACCGATCAGCTGGTGGCCGAGGGGTGGGTCGAGCGCCTGGACGATCCCAGTGACCGGCGCGCCTTGATCGTTCGCATGACCCCCGCCGGCCGGGCCTGGTTCGAGCGCATGGCGGTCGAGCATGAACAGTGGCTGGCCGGCCTGCTCGGCGGGCTCAACCCGCGTGAGATGAGCCAGTTGCACGAGCTGCTGGGCAAGCTGCGTCGGGGGGTCAGCGCCCAGTCGCGCTGAGCCTGCCCCGCCGTCCCCTGGGCTTAAAGCACCTCGCTGGCGAAATCGGCCAAGCGCGAACGCTCGCCCCGCGCCAGCGTGATGTGTCCACCATGCGGCCAGCCCTTGAACCGATCGACCGCGTAGGTCAGGCCTGACGAGCCTTCGGTGAGGTAGGGGGTGTCGATCTGGGCCAGATTGCCCATGCAGATGATCTTGGTGCCCGGCCCGGCTCGGGTGATCAGGGTCTTCATCTGCTTGGGCGTGAGGTTTTGCGCCTCGTCGATGATGAGGTATTTGTTGAGGAAGGTGCGGCCGCGCATGAAGTTCATGCTCTTGACCTTGATGCGCGAGCGGATCAGCTCGTTGGTGGCGGCCCGGCCCCATTCACCGGCGCCGGTGTCGTTCTTGGCCAGCACCTCCAGGTTGTCGTCGAGCGCGCCCATCCAGGGACCCATTTTTTCTTCTTCGGTGCCGGGCAGAAAGCCGATGTCCTCGCCCACCGAGACGGTGGCGCGGGTCATGATGATCTCGGTGTAGCGACGGTCATCGAGCACCTGCGTCAGGCCGGCGGCCAGGGCCATGAGGGTCTTGCCGGTGCCTGCCGTGCCAGTGAGCGTGACGAAGTCGACCTCCGGGTCCATGAGCAGGTTCATGGCGAAGTTCTGCTCGCGGTTACGCATGGTCACGCCCCAGATGGCATGCTTGAGGTGTGTGTAGTCCTTGAGCGTTTTAAGAACGGCCGTCTTGCCGCGGATTTCGCAGACGCGGGCATACAGGGGGGGCTCGCCGGCAGCCTCGAAATAGGTGAATTGATTGATCAGCAGGCTGTCAACGATGGGGCCACTGATGCGGTAGAAGGTGTGACTGCCTTGCTGCCAGCTTTCGATGGTCTTGCTCTGGCGCGTCCAGAAGTCGGGCGGCAGCGCCAGCGCGCCGCTGTAGAGCAGGTCGCCATCTTCCAGGGCTTTGTCGTTGCGGTAGTCCTCGGTCAACAGGCCCAGGGCGCGGGCCTTGACCCGCATGTTGATGTCTTTGGACACCAGCACCACCTCGCGCGGTGCCAGTTCTTTGCGCAGGGCCTCGACCACGCCCAGAATCTGGTTGTCGGCCTTGCCTTGCGGCAGGGCCATGGGCAGGTCGCCGCTGAGCGGACGGGTCTGGAACAGCAGATGGCCGCCGGCCTCGGTGTGGCCTGTGCTGCTGAGCACCAGGCCCTTGGCGATGTCGGCGCCTTCGGCGGCCAATGCATCGAGGGTTCGGCTGGTTTGGCGCGCATTGCGGGCCACTTCGGTCATGCCCTTTTTGTGGCCGTCGAGCTCCTCGAGCACGATCATGGGCAGGAAGATGTCGTGTTCTTCGAAGCGGAACAGGCACATCGGGTCGTGCATCAGCACGTTGGTGTCGAGCACGAAGAGCTTGGTCGGACCTTCGCTCTTGCGCGCCTTGGCGCGCTTGGGGGCGCGGCGAGCTGCTGGCACGGGCGCAGGCTCGGCCTGGGGGGCGGCGCTGGCAGTTGGCTGGCTTGAGGCTGGCGCATTGGCCGGATTTTGGCGAGACCGCCGTGTGGAAGAACCAGGCTCGGCGGGCCGGGCTGGCTCAGCCTTGGCTTGGGCCGGTGCTGAATCGGCCGGCTCCTGGTCAGCCGCATCACCGCGCCGGCGCGCTGGCCGGGCCGGGCTGCGGGTCTGCCCTTCGTAGGCGGATTTCGACAGGATGCTGGCGCGCTGGGCGGGTGCGGGAGGCAGGGGCATGGTGGGGGCAGTCAGGGACGGGAGGGTCGGACGGCGCCGGCTGACTCATCGGCAGACCGGCGAAAACAACAAAGCCGCCGGGCGGACCAGGCGGCTTTGTCGGTAGACGCGCTTGCAGCAATCAAGGGCATGAATTCATTATGCACGACCCGTGTGACAGCCCCGTTAGGGGCGCCGGATTGTCTTTCAGCCGGCTTTTTTGAGGGCCTTGACGGCCAGCAGCACCTCGTCGACATGGCCAGGCACCTTCAGGCCGCGCCATTCTTCCTTGAGCTGTCCGTCGGCGCCGATCAGGAAGGTGCTGCGCTCGATGCCCTTGACCTTTTTGCCGTACATGATCTTGTTTTTGACCACGCCGAACATGTGGCACATCTTCTCTTCGGTGTCGGCAATGAGTTCAAAGGGCAGTTCGAGCTTGGCCTTGAAGTCCTCGTGGGACTTCATGTTGTCGCGCGAGACGCCAAAGACCAGGGCGCCGGCCTTGACGAAGTCTTTGTACTTGTCGCGAAACTGCATGGCCTCGGTGGTGCAGCCCGGGGTGTTGTCTTTGGGGTAGAAGTACAGCACCACCAGCTTGCCCAGATGGCTGCTCTGGGTGACCTTGACGCCACCGGTGGCCACTGCTTCAAATTCGGGAATGGATTTGTTGAGAACGACTGCCATGCTGCGGGGACCCTGTCGAAAGTTGTGTGTGGCCTGTTGGCCTGTCTTTGTTTTGACTTCTCGATGGCTGAACGGTTCTGCAGGGGCCAGGCCCGAGATGATCGGTCCTGCCCGAGAGGGGCCGAAACACGCGATTTTAGCCTCAAAGGCCAGGTCAGCCGAGGCCGCCCTTCAGGCCCCAGACTCCAGCAGCAGGGCGGCCACCACATGACGGCCTTCGCCGGCCAGGATGTTGTAGGTGCGGCAGGCGGCCACCGTGTCCATGGTTTCGATGCCGATGCGCCGTTTCATCAGCGCGCCCAGCAGGGCCGGCGCCACGAAGCGAAGGCGTGTGCCGCTGCCAAAAACCACCAATTCCGGGCCCAGGTCGGCCAGGCGGTCGAAGTGGGCCTGACCCAGCTGTTCAAAGCGCGAGCACTGCCAGTCAAAGTGCTGGCCGCGCGAGTCGAGCACCAGACTGTGCTCGAATTTTTGGGCCACCCCTTGGTGGCCCACGCCGATCCAGTCGGCGCCGTAGCCGAGGATGGTGGGCGACTCGGAGCGATCGGGTTGCAGCTTCATGGGGAAGGGCTCTGGTGAACCGGGGTGGCGCATGAACTGGGCCGGCAGGCCCCGGTGTCGTGCGATCAGGCAGTGTTTGTGTGTTCAAATTATAGGTTTCGCTTGAGCAAAAGGCAGTCCGAGGCGTGTTTGCACGTCGGGTCAGGCCCGCGCTCGGTGCCCCTCCCTTGCCGCGTATTCCTATGAAGCCCATCCATAAGTCAGCCAAGCTCGCCAACGTCTGTTACGACATTCGGGGCCCGATCATGGATGCGGCGCGTCGCATGGAGGAAGAGGGCCACAAGATCATCAAGCTCAACATTGGCAACCTGGCCCCCTTTGGTTTTGATTCGCCCGAGGAAATCCAGCAGGACATGATCCGCAACCTGCCCAACTCGGCCGGCTATTCGGACAGCAAGGGCATTTTTGCGGCGCGCAAGGCGGTGATGCACGAAACCCAGCGTCAGGGCATCAAGGGCGTGACCCTGGACGACATCTACCTGGGCAACGGCGCCAGTGAACTCATCGTCATGGCCACCAACGGGCTGCTCAACGACGGCGACGAACTGCTGCTGCCGGCGCCCGACTATCCGCTGTGGACCGCTGCCGCTTCGCTGTCGGGCGGCACGCCGGTGCACTACCTGTGCGATGAATCCAATGGCTGGATGCCCGATGTGGCCGACATCCGCGCCAAGATCACGCCCCGCACCAAGGGCATCGTGGTGATCAACCCGAACAACCCGACCGGCGCGCTGTACTCGCGGCAACTGCTCGAGCAGATCGTGGCCATTGCGCGTGAGCATCAATTGGTGATCTTTGCCGACGAGGTCTACGACAAGGTGCTTTTTGACGACGCGGTGCACACCCCCATCGCCAGCCTGTCGCAGGATGTGCTGACCCTGACCTTTAATTCCCTGTCCAAGAGCTACCGCTCCTGCGGCTATCGGGCCGGCTGGATGGTGATCTCGGGCGACAAAAAAAGCGCGGCCGATTACATCGAGGGGCTCAATATGCTCTCGAACATGCGCTTGTGCTCCAACGTGCCAGGTCAGTGGGCCATACAAACCGCCCTGGGCGGCTACCAGAGCATCAAGGAGTTGGTCGGTGAGGGCGGGCGACTGCGCCGCCAGCGCGATCTGGCCCATGCACTCATCACTGCCATTCCCGGTGTGAGCTGCGTCAAGCCGAGCGCGGCGCTTTACATGTTTCCGCGGCTGGACCCGGCGGTCTACCCAATCACCGACGACCGTCAGTTTTTCCTCGAACTGCTGGAAGAAACCCGCGTCATGCTGGTTCAGGGCACTGGCTTTAACTGGGCCACCCCGGACCATTTCCGCATTGTGTTTTTGCCGCATGAGGACGATCTGCGCGAGGCCATCGGCCGCGTGGCTCAGTTTCTCGAAAGCTGGCGCAAACGGCATGGCAGCCGGACGCTGGCCGCGGCGCATTGATCGCGGGGCCGCTTGCCCGTCAAGGCATGAAGTCGGGTTCGGCCCACCCTCATTTTTCTGGAAGTCATCCATCATGAGCAATCAACCCCTGGCCCCCATCCGAGTCGGACTGCTGGGCATCGGCACCGTCGGCAGCGGTGTGTTCACCGTCTTGCAGCGCAATCAAGCGGAGATCATGCGACGCGCCGGTCGGGCCATCGAGGTGAGCGTCGTGGCCGACCTGGACGTCGAGCGGGCGCGCAGCCTCGTGGGTCCTGAGGTGCAGGTCGTGGCCGATGCCAGAGCGGTGATCGCGGACCCCAAGATCGACATCGTGGTCGAACTCATCGGTGGCTACGGCATTGCCCGGCAATTGGTGCTCGAGGCCATTGCCGCTGGCAAGCATGTGGTGACCGCCAACAAGGCGCTGCTGGCGGTGCATGGCACGGAAATCTTCGCGGCCGCATCCCACAAAGGCGTGATGGTCGCCTTTGAGGCCGCCGTGGCCGGTGGCATTCCCATCATCAAGGCGCTGCGTGAGGGCCTGACGGCCAATCACATCGAGTGGATTGCCGGCATCATCAATGGCACCACCAACTTCATCCTGTCCGAGATGCGTGACAAGGGCCTGGATTTCGACGTCGTCCTCAAAGAGGCGCAGCGACTGGGCTATGCCGAGGCCGACCCCACCTTCGACATCGAAGGCGTGGACGCCGCGCACAAGGCCACCATCATGTCGGCCATCGCGTTTGGCATCCCGGTGCAGTTCGACAAGGCCTATGTCGAAGGCATCACGAAACTGGGCGCACAAGACATCCGCTACGCCGAGCAACTGGGCTACCGCATCAAGCTTCTGGGCATCACCAAGCGCACGCCCCAGGGCATCGAGCTGCGCGTGCATCCCAGCCTCGTGCCCGCCAAGCGCCTGCTGGCCAATGTCGAAGGCGCGATGAACGCGGTCATGGTGCAGGGCGTTGCGGTGGGCACCACGCTGTACTACGGCAAGGGTGCCGGCAGCGAGCCCACGGCCAGTGCGGTGATTGCCGACCTGGTGGATGTGGCGCGCCTGCACACCGTCGACCCGCTCAACCGTGTGCCGCACCTGGCCTTCCAGCCCGGCGCCATGAGCAACCTGCCGGTGCTGCCCATGAGCGAGGTTTGCACCAGCTACTACCTGCGATTGCGGGTGGCCGACGAAGCCGGCGTGCTGGCGCGCGTCACCGGCATCCTGGCTGAGGCCGGCATCAGCATCGATGCGGTGCTGCAGCGCGAGGCCGACGAGGTGGGCGGCGAAGGCTCGAACCAGACCGACCTGATCATCCTGACGCACGACTGCGTCGAGGCGCGCATGAACGCGGCCATGGCCCAGATGCAGGCGCTGCCCAGCGTGCTGGCGCCGATTACCCGCATCCGCAAGGAGGACCTGGCCTGATGCGCTATTTGTCGACCCGCGGTCATGCCGACCGCAAGCGCTTTTGCGAGATCCTGCTGGAAGGGCTGGCGCCCGACGGCGGCTTGTACCTGCCTGAAAGCTACCCGCAGATCGGCAGCCGCCTGGGCGAACTGCGCCAGGTCTGGACCACGCGCGGCTACGCCGATCTGGCTTTTGAAATTCTTCGGCTTTACATCGACGATATCCCGCCCGACGAGCTGCTGGCTTTGTGCCGTAGAACCTACACCGCCGAGGTGTTTGGCAGCCGCGAGATCACGCCCCTGAAGCCGCTGGGCGACGGTCTGTACTTGCAAGCTCTGTCCAATGGGCCGACCTTGGCCTTCAAGGACATGGCCATGCAGCTGCTGGGTCAGTTGTTCGAGTATGAACTGGGGCGTCGCGGGCAGTCGCTCAACATCTTGGGCGCCACCAGCGGCGACACCGGCAGCGCGGCCGAGTACGCCATGCGCGGCAAGAAGGGTGTGCGCGTCTTCATGACCAGCCCGCATGGCCGCATGAGCCCGTTTCAGCAGGCGCAGATGTTCAGCCTGCTCGATGAGAACATCCACAACCTCGCGGTGCAGGGGGTGTTCGACGATTGCCAGGATATGGTCAAGGCCGTCTCCAACGACCTCGACTTCAAGCGCCGCTATCGCATCGGCACCGTCAACTCCATCAATTGGGCGCGCCTGCTGGCGCAGGTGGTCTATTACTTTGCGGGCTACTTCCAAGCCACCACCGACGACGCTCAAAAGGTCAGCTTCACCGTGCCCAGCGGCAACTTCGGCAATGTCTGTGCCGGCCATGTGGCCCGCATGATGGGCCTGCCAATCGACCGCCTGGTGGTGGCCACCAATGAAAACGATGTGCTCGACGAGTTCTTTCGCACCGGCCTGTACCGGGTGCGGGGCTCGGCCGACACGCACGAGACTTCCAGCCCCTCGATGGACATTTCCAAGGCCAGCAATTTCGAGCGCTTCGTGTTCGACCTGCTCGGCCGCGACGCCGGGCAGACCCGGGCGCTGTTTGCCGACACGTTGGCCGCGCAGGGCTTTTTTGACTTGGGCGCCCATCCGGCCTTCGCCGAGGCGGCGAGCCGTTACGGTTTTGCCAGCGGCAAGAGCACCCACCAGAACCGGCTGGACACCATCCGTGACGCCGACGCCCGTTATGGCGTGGTGATCGACACCCACACCGCCGATGGCCTGAAGGTCGCGCGCGAGCATCTGCAGCCCGCTCAGCCCATGCTGGTGCTCGAGACCGCGCTGCCGATCAAGTTTGCCGCCACCATCGAGGAGGCCCTGGGCCGCCCGCCCGAGCGGCCAGCCGGCTTTGGTGGGCTCGAGGCCCTGCCGCGCCGGGTGCGGGTGATGCCGGCCGATGTGGCGCGGCTCAAGGCCTACATTGCTTCGCACGCGCCCGCCATCGCGGCCTGAACGCCCATGAGTGCCCCGCCTCTGAACACGCCGGCCCGGGCACCACTGCGTTCGCTTGACGAGGCCTTGCAAGACCTGCTCGGCCGCGCCGAGCCGGCACTGGCCCACGAGCAAGTGGCCACCTTCGACGCCGACGGCCGCGTGCTGGCCGAAGCGCTGCGCTCGCCGCTGGATGTGCCGGGGCACGACAACAGTTCCATGGACGGCTATGCGGTGCGCCTGGCTGACCTGGGGACCGGTGAGGCGCTGGTGGTCTCGCAGCGCATTGCCGCTGGCAGCGCGGCGGCGCCCTTGAAGTCGGGCACGGTGGCGCGCATCTTCACGGGTGCGCCGGTGCCGCCCGGTGCCGACGCCATCGTCATGCAAGAAGATGTGGCGGTACAGGACGACGGCCGGGTGCAGATCAAGGTCAGTCCCAGCGCAGGCCAGTGGATACGCCGGCGCGGCGAAGATGTCGCACGTGGTGCGGTGGTGATGCAAAGCGGCCTGCGCTTGTCGCCGGCCGAGCTCGGCTTGGCTGCGAGCATCGGCTTTGACCGACTGCCGGTGGCCCGTCGGGTGCGTGTGGCCTTGCTGTCGACCGGCGATGAACTGGTCATGCCCGGCCAGAAGGCTCCGCAGGACATGCCGCCCGGTGCCGTATACAACTCCAACCGGTTCTTTCTCGCGACCCTTTTGCGCCGTCTTGGGTGCGACGTAACCGATATGGGCATCGTGCCCGACCAACGCGACGCAACAGTAGAAGCGTTGCGCAGCGCTGCCCAGAGCCACGACGTGATCCTCACCAGCGGCGGTGTATCCGTGGGGGAGGAAGACCACATCAAACCTGCCGTGCAGTCGCTCGGCTCGCTGGACCTGTGGCAAATCGCCATCAAGCCCGGTAAGCCTTTTGCGCATGGCCGTATTGGCAATGCCCATTTCCTGGGATTGCCTGGCAACCCGGTGTCGAGC
>JAXITB010000012.1:0-17576 GCA_034680305.1 Polaromonas sp.
CTGTATGACTCATCCATCCTGCAACCACTTAGGCAGTCGGGTCAGATACCGCCTGTGGCTCATGAGGTCAATCAGGTATCGAGCGCGCTGGCACTTGCCTGCGCAGGGTACGCCATCGCGCTGATGTCGCAGCATGCTGCGAACTTTACCGCCCGCGAAGCGCTGGTGGCCAAGCGTGTCCTAGAGCCCGAACTGACGGGCCAGGTGGCGATGGTGTCGCTGGCCAATCGCCAGATCAGTGCATCCGTTCGCTTGCTGCAAGATCTTCTGCTCAAACACATTCGCGCCAAAGAAGAACCGGACGACCGCACGCCCGAGCTGTAGTCGATGCGCTCAGCTTATAGACGCGATCGATGGTTTTATAGGCCAGCTTCTAGGGCTTGCGTGCCACCATGAGGTCCCTTGCGCTTCATCACTTCACGCATGTCGACCGACTCATCTCCCCCCTCTGCCCTGGTCCGAGGTTTTCATGCCGTGGCGCAGGCTCATCCTGAGGCCGTCGCGCTTTACATCGAGCCCAGTCACAGAAAAGTCACTTACCGCGAACTGGACCAAGCGGCCAACCAGTTTGCCCACGCGATGCGATCGCTGGGGCTGCGGCGTGGCCAGTGCGTCGGCTTAGCTCTGCCCAATGGGCTGTCGATGGTCGCTGCCATTCTGGCGGCCTTGAGGGTGGGCCTGTACTACACCCTGATCAATCCGAAGGCATCGGACGCCGATACAACATATATCTGCAGCGACTCGCGCTGCCAGCTGTTGCTTGCACCAGCAGACCGATTGACCCCGGCCTTGAGGAGCCAGTTGCCCTCAATCTGCCAGGCCTGGAAATGCGACTGCAGCGCGACCGACGCCCTCAATTGGGACCAGCTGATCGGGAGGATGCCCGATACCTTGCCGAGCGATCCTTCACCGGGCATGGAAATGATCTACTCGTCTGGCTCGACCGGCAGGCCAAAAGGCATACGGCGTGAATTTCAGTGCAAAAACTGGGGCGAAGTCGATCCACGAAATGTCGGTGCCGCCGCCTGGCTGAACGTCGATAGGCACAGCGTGTACTTGTCCACATCGCCGCTGTATCACAGTGCGCCCTATCGCTTCCTGCTGACCTTTCTGGATGCAGGCGCAACCATCATTTTGATGCAGTACTTCGACGCCCAACTGGCTCTTCAATGCATTGATCTCCATCGGTGTACCCACAGCCTGTGGGTCCCGACCATGTTTCAGAGAATGCTCAATCTCCCTGCGAGCGTTCGACAGACTTTCTCGGGACAGTCTCTGACCCACGCCATTCATGGCGCCGCACCCTGTCCGATACCTACCAAGCAGGCCATGATCGCGTGGTGGGGGCCCGTCCTCTACGAGTACTACTCCGGGACCGAAGGCATAGGCAGGACTTTCATTGATTCCCAGGAGTGGCTGAAGCACCCGGGGTCAGTGGGCCAGCCCAGCGGGTGCGCGGTCAGGATCATCGGCGAGCAAGATCAAGTGCTCCCGGCCATGGGTGTGGGACGGGTATTTTTTGAGACGTCTGTCAGCTTTGACTACTGGAATGACCCCGAGAAAACGCGCAAGTCGATCAGCCCACAAGGGTGGCGCACCTATGGCGACATCGGCTATCTGGATGTACACGGGTACCTGTACCTCACCGATCGACAAGACTTCATGGTGATTTCGGGCGGGGTCAACCTGTATCCCAAGGAAATCGAAGACAAGCTCCTGACGCATCCGGGCGTTGTCGACGTGGCGGTGTTTGGCATTCCCGATCAGGACCTGGGCGAGGTGCTGGCTGCGGTGATCGAGCTCTCAGCCGACTTGGTACCAGATGCGACCTCCTTCGCCGAGTTGCAACAACACTGCGCGCGACAAGGGGGCAAGCTCAAGACGCCGCGATACATCCGATTCATGCCCAACTTCCCGCGCTTGGAGACCGGAAAGGTCAAAAAGCTCATGCTGCGCGAGCGCTTACTGGCAGAAGACGAGCCGCGGGCGTCATGGGTGATCTGGCCGACCTGATCGTCTGGCACGGTCCTGCCCTGACGGCGCCGGGACCCGCAGTGAGCAAAGCGAAGCGTCGATTGCGTAAGATGAGAGCATGACCCTTGCCCCGCCCGCATCCAAGCGCTTCGACGAACTCGCCCTTTCTACTGCCACCCACGAGAACCTTCGCCGACTCGGCTATCTTGAAATGACCGCCATCCAGGCGGCCAGTTTGCCCATCGCGCTGCAAGGGCGGGACCTCATCGCACAGGCCAAGACGGGCAGCGGCAAGACGGCCGCCTTCGCGCTGGCTTTGCTGGCCAAGCTGGAGGTGCGGCGCTTGACGGTCCAGGCCCTGGTGCTTTGCCCGACCCGCGAATTGGCCGATCAGGTCACGACTGAAATCCGGCGGCTGGCGCGGGCGGCAGACAACATCAAGGTGGTCACGCTGGTCGGCGGCGTTCCGCTGCGCGGGCAGTCGGCCAGTCTGGCGCACGGCGCCCATGTCGTGGTCGGTACGCCCGGCCGCGTGCTGGATCACCTGGCACGCGCCCATCTGCAGCTCGATTCATTGACGACTCTGGTGCTCGATGAGGCCGACCGCATGCTGGACATGGGCTTTGCCGAGGACATCGCAGATGTTGCCCGCCAGTGCCCGACGCAGCGGCAAACCCTGCTTTTTTCGGCCACCTACCCCGAGGGCATCGCCAAGCTGGCCGCACGCTTGCTGCGCGAGCCGGTCACAGTCAAGGTGCAGGCGCAGCACGACAGCCAACAGATCGAGCAGCGCTGGTACGAAGTGCGCGAAGAGCAGCGGCTGCCAACGGTCGCCTCGCTGCTGGCCCATTTGCGTCCAGTCAGTACCCTGGCTTTTTGCAACACCAAGGCACGTTGCCGCGAGTTGGTGCAAGGGCTGCAGACGCAAGGCTACAGTGCGCTGGCGCTGCACGGTGATCTGGAGCAGCGCGAGCGCGACCAGGTGCTGGTGCGCTTCGTCAACGGCAGCTGCTCGGTGCTGGTGGCCACCGATGTCGCCGCGCGCGGCCTGGACATCGCCGGGCTGGCCGCCGTCATCAATGTCGACGTCGCCAATGAGCCACAAGCCCATGTGCATCGCATCGGGCGTACCGGCCGCGCGGGCCACAGCGGACTGGCCTTGAGTCTGGCGAGCCCCGACGAGATGGGTGCGGTCGGCCGCATCGAGCAATTGCAGGGACAGCCCTCCGTCTGGCACCCCTTGAGCGAGCTCACCCCTGCGCCGGGCGACCGCCTGCTGCCGGCCATGGCCACCATTCATATCCAGGCCGGTCGCAAGGACAAGATCCGCGCAGGCGACGTCCTTGGCGCGCTGACGGCCGATCTGGGTTACACCCGCGATCAAGTGGGCAAGATTGACATCAATGAGTTCGCTACCTACGTGGCCGTGGCGCGAAGCATCGCCCAGGAGGCGGTTGCACGGTTGAACCAGGGCCGCATCAAGGGTCGCGCCGTTAAAGCGCGGCTGCTGGCTGACGAGGCCTGAGATGAACACATCGCCTCCCATGTCCCCGGCTCCCGCCGATTCGCAGCGACTGGCCAAGCTCGTTGCGGCGCGGGTGCCCTGCTCGCGCAGCGAGGCCGAGCGGTACATCACCCAAGGCTGGGTGCGTGTGGATGGGCAGGTCAACGACACGCCACAGGCACGCGTCAGCGCAGGTCAGCACGTCGTCATTGATCCACAAGCCCGCCTCCAAACGAGCATATCGGCCACCTTTTTGATTCACAAGCCGGCAGGCATGCCGGGCCAAGCCTTGGGCGATCTCCTGGCGCAAGGTAATCGTTGGAGCGGCGACACCTCGGGCCTGCACCGCAGCAAGGGGCACCTGAACGGCCTTCAAATGCTGATGCCCTTGCCGGATCAGGCCAGCGGGCTGTGCGTCTTGAGCCAAGATTTACGGGTGATTCGCAAGCTCACGGAAGACGCAGCGCTTGTTGAGCAAGAGCTCATCGCCGATGTTCGTGGCGAAATCGCAGCCAATGGCCTGACCCGGCTGTGCCACGGACTGCAGCACAGAGGCCAGCCGTTGCCGCCGGCCCGAGTGAGCTGGCAAAGCGAGACACGCCTGCGTTTTGCGGTCAAAGGCATTGCGCCCGAATGGGTCGAATGGATGTGCACGCAGGTCGGACTCCAACTCCTGGCGCTTCGCCGCATCCGCATCGGGCGCATTCCGATGGCCGGCTTGCCAGCGGGCCAGTGGTGCTATTTGCCGATGGGTGCGCGGTTTTAGCCAGGACTGCGGGCGATACGCAGACCCATCGGTTGGCCTCATCGGTCATCCTTCGCTCAAGCTTGATGGGGCATCCGATGAGATCGGCCCGACCTCAACCCTGTGCCGACACTTTAGCGCCAGAGCCTGTCCGCCTCCAGGAAGATCAAGCACAGGCCAGCCAGAAAGAGTGTTTCGATGACCATCAGTGCGATCGGCTTCCAGCCGACCGAGACCATCTCTCGCAGATGCGTTTTCAGGCCGATGGCTGCCATCGCGGCCACCAAGCAGGCCTGCGACAAGTCCACGCCCGCGCTCACCACAGACTGCGGGAGCCATCCCGTGCTGTTGAATCCGACCAAGAGCGCAAAGGCCACGGCAAACCAGGGCAACAAGGGCGGCCGAGGGCCCTCCGAAAAACGGCTGGTCGAGCCCGCATCTGCAGCCATTTGCGCCTCACGCAGCTGGTAGGCCCTGGCCAGAAAAGAAGCCAGCAAAATGACGGGCAGCAGCAAAGCCACGCGCAGCAGTTTGACCACGGTGGCTGTATCGCCAGCCTCATGAGAGATGCTGTAGCCCGCACCCACGACCTGCGCCACGTCATGAATGGTCGCGCCAATGAAAAAGCCGGCCGCTTGATGGTCCAGACCCAGCCCGTTGGCCAGCAAGGGATAGCTCACCATGGCCAAGGTCGACAGGGTACTGACCCCGATCACGGTAAAGAGTGTGGCCCGCTCCTTCAAAGGATGCGAGGGCATCGCAGCGGCAAGCGCCAGGGCCGCAGACGCGCCGCATATGGCCACAGCGCCGCCCGTGAGCAGGCCGAAGAACATCCGAAACCCCATCAGCCGGGCCACAATGATGCCGCAAGCGATGGTCAGGCCAACGGCCACCACAATGAAGGCCAAGGAAGTCCAGCCCAGGGTCACGACCTGGGACCAGGTCACGCGCAGACCCAAAAGCGCGACACCCAGCCGCAGTACCTGCCGCGCGGTCCAGTCAATGCCGGGTGTGCAGCGCGAACTTTGCGACAAGAAGTTAAGCGCCATGCCCAGCAGCAGGGCCAACAGCATGACGGGTGCGCCATAGTGTCGCGCGAGAAACAGGGCGGCCAAAGCCACCACCGCGCTGACGGCAAAGCCTGGCCAGAGGCGCTGCAATGAATCCATCGCCAGGGGTCAGGCGGTGCGCTCGATCAGATGCTCGCCGAATTGCTCGCGCAGCCGATTTTTCTGTACCTTGCCGGTGGCGCCCAGCGGAATTTCAGACACAAACAGCACGTCGTCGGGGGTCCACCACTTGGCGATCTTTCCCTCATAGAAGGCGAGCAGCGCTTCGCGGGTGACTTCCTGGCCAGGCTTTTTGACCACGACCAGGAGCGGACGTTCATCCCACTTGGGATGGCGCGCCGCGATGCAGGCGGCCATGGCAACGGCCGGGTGAGCCATGGCGATGTTTTCCAGGTCGATCGATCCGATCCACTCGCCGCCCGACTTGATCACGTCCTTGCTGCGGTCAGTGATATTCATGAAGCCGTCTGCGTCGATGGTGGCCACGTCGCCGGTGGGGAACCAATCGTCCCGCAAGGGGGACGCGTCGTCGTTGAGGTACTGCTGCAGCACCCAGTGGCCACGAACCATCAACTCGCCCGAGGTCTGACCGTCCCAGGGCAAGGCCTGGCCGTCTTCGCCGACGATCTTCATGTCGATGCCGAAGACACTGCGCCCCTGCTTGGCCTTGATCCCGCGCTGCTGCGCCGGCTCAAGGGAAGTCTGGTGTCCCTTGAGGATGCCCACCGTGCCGATCGGTGACAGCTCGGTCATGCCCCAGGCGTGGATCACCTGCACGCCGTAGCCGTCCTCGAAGGTGTTCATCATGGCCGGCGGGCAGGCCGAGCCGCCGATGACGGTGCGACGCATGGTGCTGAACTTCAGCCCTTGAGCCTGCACATGCGCAAGCAGTCCCTGCCATACCGTTGGTACCCCCGCAGAGACCGTGACACCTTCGGACTCGAACAACGCGTGCAGCGACTTGCCGTCCAGGGCTGGGCCCGGAAACACCAGCTTGGCACCCACCATGCATGCCGAATAGGGCAAGCCCCAGGCGTTGACGTGGAACATGGGCACCACAGGCAAGATGGTGTCGCGCGCAGACAGGTCCAGGGCGTCGGGCAGGGCCGACGCAAAGGTGTGCAGCACCGTGGAGCGGTGGCTGTAAAGCACGCCCTTGGGGTGACCGGTGGTGCCGCTGGTGTAGCACAGGCTTGAGGCGCTGCATTCGTCAAGCGCGGGCCAGTCGTAGCGGTCGTCCTGAGCGTTCAAGAGATCTTCGTAGCAGAGCAGGCCTGGGATCTGGCTGCCTTCGGGCATGTGGGACTTGTCGGCCATCAAGATGAAATGGCGCACGCTGGTCAGCCGCGAGGCCACGGCTTGCACCAGCGGCAGGAAGGTCTGATCAAAGTACAGGACCTGATCCTGCGCATGCTCTGCGATCCAAACCACTTGGTCGGGGTGCAGCCTCGGATTGAGCGTGTGCAGCACCGCGCCGGAGCCAGAGACCGCGTAGTAGAGCTCCAAATGGCGATAGCCATTCCATGCGATGGTGCCCACCCGGTCGCCCGCTTTCACGCCCAGCGCTGCCAGGGCCTTGGCCATGCGGCGCGAGCGGGCGGCCAGCTCGCGATAGGTGTAGCGGTGGATATCGCCCTCCACACGGCGCGAGACCACCTGCTGGTCGCCATGATGGCGCTCAGCGTGTGTCAGGAGCGAGGAAATCAACAGAGGCTGGTTCTGCATCAGGCCGAGCATGGGGTCACCTTGGGATCTACGAAAAAAAACACCGGCCGCAGCCGGTGCAGGGCGGCGGGGACGCCCGATTACTGAAGCGTGATGTTGAACTGCTTGACGATGGCCGCGTTTCGATCGAACTCGGTCTTGACCGATGCGCTCAGTTGCGCCGGTGGGGTCAAGGGCTCCATGTCAAAACCGGCGGCCACCAGGCGATCGCGCACCTTGGCCGCGCCAGCGGCCTTGACGACGGCCGCGTTGATCTTGTCCACGGTCGCGGCGGGAACGCCCGCCGAAACGATGACGCCGATCCAGTTGCTGTAGTCCATTTCGGGGTAGCCCTGCTCGGCCATGGTCGGCACATTGGGCAGGTGCGGGCTGCGCGCCTTGGCGGCTACGCCATAGACCTGCACCTTGTTGCCGGCGGCCAGGGGCTTGGTGGTGGCCATGCCGTCAAACATGATGGGAATCTGTCCGCCCAGGACCTGCTGCAAAGCGGGCGGCGAGCCAGCAAATGGCACATGCTGCATGTCCAGACCGGCCTTCTGATTGAGGATCATGCCGGCATAGTGCGAGACCGAGCCCGCACTGTACGAGGCAAAGCTGGTCTTGCCCGGGTTGGTTTTGACCCAAGCCACCAGCGACTTGACATCCTTGGCGGGCACCGAAGGCGCGCCAATGAGCACCAGTGTGCTGCGGGCAATGGCCGTCACTGGCCTGACGTCCTTGAGCGGGTCGAAGCCGGACTTGAGCACATGCGGGATCTCGGTCAGCACATTGCTGGCCGTCATCATGATGGTGTTGCCATCAGCGGGGGCGGCGTTCATGGCTTGCACGCCGATGCCACCGCCAGCGCCCGGCCTGTTCTCGATGATGACCGGCTGGCCGATGTCGGCTGAGAGTTGTTCGGCCACCACACGCGCGACCACGTCCATGGTGCCACCGGCTGGCGCAGGCACCACCATCTTGACGGGCTTGTCGGTCCAGGCCCAGGCCACCGGCAGGGTCATAGCCAGGGTGGCCGCGCACAGGCTGCGGCGGATGAAGGTGGGGTTGCAAGCAGTCATGACAGGTCTCCTCAGTGTGGCAGGGGCGCCGCTGAACTCGGGCGGTGTGAATCACATCTGTGTGCATCGTAGGAGCCGGCCCCACGCAGGACTTGATCATTTGCGCCAAGTATTGTCGAATCTGGGACATCCATGACAACGTTTCTACCCATCGTCCGCAGCGCCACCCTGGAAGGCTTCCCGGCCCTGGCCAGGGATCTGGGGCTCGATGCGCCCGCGCTGTTGCGCAAGGCGGGTCTGCACCCGCGCAGCTTGCTGGACCCGGAAACGCCCCTGGCGGCGGAAGCCGTCGGCCGATTGCTCGAGGCCAGCGCCGCAGCGAGCGGGCGGGCTGATTTCGGGCTAAGGCTGGCCGCCCGCCGGCGCTTTGAGAGCCTGGGGCCGATCAGTCTGCTGCTCAAGGAGCAGCCCAGCGTGGGCCAAGCCCTGGAAACCCTGCTTCGCTACCTGCGCCTGATCAACCCCTCCCTGGTGACCCGGGTGGTCACCCGCGACTCGCGCGTCTTCATTCAGGAAGACCTGCAGCACAAGGGAGCGGAATCGTCGCCGCAGTCCATCGAACTGGCCCTGGGCATCATGTTCAATATCCTGCAAGAACTCTTGGGGCCGCGCTGGAAGCCCGTGTCCGTGCATCTGCGCCACCCAGGGCCCACTGAGTTGAGCGCCCACCAAGCCTTTTTTTCCAGCCGGGTGCTGTTCCGTGCAGGATTCAACGGCATCGCGCTTCGGCCGGACGACCTGCAGACCCCGCCACAAGGCGGCGACCCTGGCCTGGCACGGCTGGTGCGCCACGTGCTGGAAGGTGCCCTGGCCCGCGAGCAGGGGCCCGCCATGGTGGTGCGCCAGTTGGTGGTCGCCCTGCTGCCCGGTGGCGGCTGCACAGCGCAGTTGGTGGCGCGGCACCTGGGCGTCGACCGACGCACCCTGCACCGCTACCTGGCCGCTCACGGCCTGAATTTTTCTGGGCTGTTGCAAACGGTGCGCCGCGACTTGGTGCTTGCCCACCTGGCCCAGGCCCAACTGCCACTGTCGGAAAGTGCCGCGCTGCTGGGCTTTGCCAGCCAGAGCGCGTTTGCCTACTGGTTTCGCATGCAGTTTGGCTGCAGCGTCACTCGCTGGCGCCAGGCACAGTCGGCGTCTTTCCTGCCCGCCAGCGCTGCGGCGCCTGGCCAAACTGCCCGACGAACCAACGGGTGAAGGCGCTGGGCGAGCTGTAACCGAGCATCTGGGAAATTCGCACCATCGAATGCCGGGGATTTTCCAGGTAGCGCTGAACCAACTCCTGACGCACCTCGCTGAGCAATTGCGCAAAGCTCGTCCCCGATTCGCCCAGGCGCCGCTGCATGGTGCGAACGCTCAAACCCAGGGTTTGCGCCACATAGGTGCTGCTGGCGTGGCCACTGGCCAGCATCAGATAAATGGACTTGCGCACCTCCTGCACCAGCGAAGGCTCGCCCAGATGCGACAGCGAATCGACAAAACGCTGCGCATAACGCGCCAGAGCCGGCGCGGCCGCCGGATTGGGCGCATCCAGATCACGGGCGCGGCAGACCAGACCGTTGAACTCGCTGTCGAAGGCCACCGGGCAACCGAAAAAACGCCGGTGCAAACTGGTGTCGCGTGGCGCCGGGTGAGTGAAGTTCACGCTGGCCGGCCGCCAGTCCTCGCCCATGACCGCGGCACACAAACGCATCAGCACGCCAATGGCCAACTCATTGGCCTGACGTGCCGGCTGCCCAGACAGCACCTCCTCGCGCAAGATCACGCTGGCGCCCGCGTCCTCCACCTGAAGGGCCAGCGAGTCATTGATCAAGTGCCGGTACTCAATGGTGGCGCGCAGCGCATCGCGCAAGGTCGGTTGGTGGCTGATCAGCAAACTCACCACGCCGAAGTCCGCCACCTGACGACCCTGTGCCATGCGCAGGCCAAAGTGCTCGTCGCCACTGGCCTGAGCGGCCAACTCCAACAGCCGCACCACGGACTCCACGGGAATGCGCTGGTCCGGGTCTTCCAGCAGCGTTCGGCTCAGGCCCACCTGCCGCAGTTGTGGCAAAGGGTTGAGCCCGCGCGCTCGCGCCACCTCAAAGAAATGAGTCAGGGCTGCAGCGCGAACCAAGGTCGTCATGGCACGAAATGATAAGGGTTTGGCGCTATTTGCAAAGCGCGGGCGACAAGCCATGCCTACATTGCGCCTCTGCCCAGTATCGGGAGCGGCGCACACGCTGCACCGCCCCACCCACCAGAAGCGAGGAGAACCATGGCGAAAGTGATACGCATGCACCAGGTCGGCGGCCCCGAGGTGCTCCAGCTCGAGACCATGGAAGTGGGCCGACCCGGTCCCGGCCAGGTCCGCCTCCAGCACGCGGCGGTGGGCCTGAACTATGCCGACACCTACTTTCGCAATGGCACCTATCCGGTACCTTTGCCCAGTGGCATGGGCGTGGAGGGCGCCGGCACGGTGCTCGAAGTCGGAGACGGCGTGGACACCGTGAAGGCCGGCGACCGGGTCACCTACACGGGCTTTGTGAACACGCTGGGCGCCTATTGCGACGAGCGCCTGGTGCCGGCTGCCCCGCTCATCAAACTGCCCGATGCCATTGGCTTCGACACGGCGGCGGCCATGACCATGCGTGGCCTGACCTGCGCCTACCTGATGCGCCGCCTCCACCCGTTCAAAGCGGGCGACACCTTGCTGCTGCACGCGGCGGCCGGAGGCGTGGGCCTGATCGTGTCGCAGTGGGCCAAGCTCCTGGGTCTGACCGTGATCGGCACCGTATCCACCGAAGAAAAAGCAGCCGTCGCAAGAGCCCATGGCGCCACGCACACCATCAACTACAGCCATGAAAACGTGGCTCAGCGCGTCAAGGAACTGACCGACGGGCGTGGTGTGGATGTGGTTTTCGACAGCGTGGGCCGCGACACCTTCCTGACCTCTCTGGACAGTCTGCGCCGACGCGGCCTGATGGTCTGCCTGGGCACGGCCAGCGGCACCATCGAGGGCTTCAATCCCAACCTCCTGGCGATGAAGGGCTCGCTCTACCTGACCCGCCCCGCCCTGGCTGACTACATCGCCGACCCGGCCGAGAAGGCGGCCCTGGCCGACGAGGTTTTCGGCCATGTGGCCGCGGGCCGCATCCGCATCGAGGTGATGCAGCGCTATGCGCTCGAAGACGCGGCACAGGCGCACCGCGACCTGGACGCGCGCAAGACCATGGGTTCGTCCATCCTGGTGGTTTAACCCAGATCCGGCAGTCAACCGCTTGCTTTTGCCTTTAAGGGTTTGTTATTGATGAGTTTTTCGCCCACTCGGACATTCACCTCTTGGGTGAGACCGCTACGTACCCGATTGCACGATTGCAGGGCGCTCTGGCTTCGTTGCTCGTCGTTGCAGGGGGGCATCCTGCGGCCTCCTCACGCCTCGCCAGAACGCCCCGCAACCGCACACTCAGGCACGTTCAACTGCCGGATCTAGGTTTAACAAGATACAAGGAAACGCGATCATGCGAGTCGAACCACTGACCTGCGCCATCGGCGCCGAACTGCTCGATGTGAGCTTGGCCGATGCGGCCCACGACGCCGGACTGTTCGACGCCATCAAAGCCGAACTGCTCAAGCACAAGGTCCTGTTTTTGCGCAACCAGGACATCAGCCGCGCCGACCATGTGACTTTTGCGCGCCGCTTTGGCGACTTGGAAGACCACCCAGTGGCCGGCAGTGACCCGGAGCACCCGGGCCTGGTTCGCATCTACAAATCGCCCGAACAGCCCAACGACCGCTACGAAAACGCCTGGCACACCGACGCCACCTGGCGCGAGGCGCCGCCCATGGGCTGCGTGCTGCGCTGCGTGGAGTGTCCACCCGTCGGCGGCGACACCATGTGGGCCAACATGGCGCTGGCCTACGAGAAGCTGCCTCAAGACATCAAGGCGCTGATTGCGCCGCTGCGCGCGCGTCACAGCATCGAAGCAACCTTCGGTGCGGCCATGCCCATCGAGCGGCGACTGGCACTGCGCGCGCAGTTCCCCGACCCCGAGCATCCGGTGGTGCGCACCCACCCGGAAACGGGCGAGAAGGTCTTGTTCGTCAACGGCTTCACCACCCATTTGACCAATTACCACACGCCCGAACGGGTGCGCGTGGGCCAGGACTACACCCAGGGCCGAACGCAACTGCTGGACTACCTGATCAGCCAGGCGGCGATTCCGGAATATCAGGTGCGCTGGCGCTGGAAGCCAAACTCGGTGGCCATTTGGGACAACCGCGCCACCCAGCATTACGCCGTGATGGACTATCCGCCCTGCCACCGCAAGATGGAACGCGCCGGCATCATCGGCGACAAGCCTTTTTGAACGCTCACACCCTCGCCTCACGTTTTGCCAGGAGCCCCGCATGAACTTCCTCGACGGTCACCTCTTTCCCGAAAATCAGCAGCCGCTCATCATCACCGCGGCGCCCTACGCGCCTTCCTGGATGCCTCAGGACTTTGCACAAGACATCCCCGTGACCATGGCGCAACAGATTCAGAAGGCCGTGGACTGCTACGAGGCGGGCGCCACCGTGCTGCACCTGCATGTACGAGAGCTTGATGGACGCGGCAGCAAGCGCCTGTCCAAGTTCAACGAGCTGATTGCCGGCGTGCGCCAAGCCGTGCCCGACATGGTGATCCAAGTCGGCGGCTCCATCTCGTTTGCGCCAGAGTCGGACGGCGCCAAGGCCAAGTGGCTCTCCGATGACACCCGCCACATGCTGGCCGAGCTGGACCCAAAGCCTGACCAGGTCACGGTGACCATCAACACCTCGCAGATGAACATCGTCGAGCACATGGAAGACCGCGATTTTGTGGGAACCACCTTCGAGGACCCGGCCGTCTTTGGCACCTACAAAGAAATGACCGTGCCCGCGCAACCGGGCTGGGCCGAAGAGCACATCAAGCGACTCAATGAGGCCGGCATCCAAAGCGCCTTCCAGTGCTACAACATCAACAGCTTCGAGTCGGTGGAGCGCCTGATGCGCCGCGGCATCTACAAAGGCCCGCTGGTACTCAACTGGGTGGCGATCTCAGGCGGCATGGACATGCCACACATCTACAACTTCGCCAACTTTGTGCGCGCCCTCCCCGACGGCGCGCTGCTCACGGTCGAAAGCTCCATGCGCAACGTCCTGCCGGTCAACATGTGGGGCATCTCGATGGGCCTGCATGTGCGATGCGGCATCGAAGACAACCTCTGGAACCAGTCGCGCACCGCCAAATTCAGCACGGTCGATCAAATCCGCCAACTGGTTCGCATCTCCGAGGAGTTCGGTCGCCCGATCGCCACAGGCCGGCAAGCCAAGGACATGCTGGGCATCGGCAAGTTCTACAACACGGTAGAGGAATCTCTGGCCGCCAACGGATTCGCACCCAACCGCAATGGCGCCAATCAAGGCTTCTTGAGAAAGCACGCCTAGGCCGCGCTCGCTGATGCGCAACCCATGACAAATGTCTGCGAACATGACCCCCGGCCCACCGGGTGAGTGATCAGGCCATGGCGCTGCCCATGGGTGCGCATGTTGACGGATCGGGGGATACGGCGCGGCTAGGTGCCTGGGGCGATTGTTTCGCCATTGGCGTATCGTCTGTGGAAGCGGAACCAATCTTCGGCCGATAGCGCGTCAGGCAAGATCTTCTTGAATGCTTGCGGCGTGCCGCGCGGACCTTTTTGTACCTCGTAGTACAAAAACATGTGGTGCAAGTCCTTGAGAAGCCAGCGGCGCAAGAAAAGCGGCATGGCCAGCCGGGCCTTGACCGGCACGCCACTGACCTTGGACAAGGCCGCTGCCACCTGCGACAAGTCGCCCTGCCAGCCGATCACATCCAGCGTCTTGCCCAGCCAGGTTTGCGGGTCCTTGAAATGGATGGCCGCTGCCCGGCCAATGTCATAGGTTGCGCAGTACTTGCAATCGTCCAGGGTCAAAAACTTGACCACGCCTTTTTTCAGCGGATTCCAGTTGGCAGCATCGTCCAGATTTTCAAAAAAAGCGCAGGGCCGCAAGATAGAAAACGGCACACCGGTTTGGCGCAAGTACTTCTCAAGGGCCACCTTGGCATGCAGATGTTTCACGTGGTGGTCAAAGAATTCGGCATCGGCCACACTCATGAAGACCAAGTGCTGTGCCCCGGCGGACCGCGCCGCATCAATGGCAGCGCGGCCTTGCGCAAACTCCAGATCCGCGCTTTTTTTTGCGGCCCCAAAGTAGTCGGTGATGACAAACACCTTCTTGGCGCCACTCTCGGCAAAAGCCCGATCCAGGTCTGCGCGCAGCGTGTAGTTGCAGACCACTGGGATGACGCCCCAAGCAGCCAGCGCACTATTGCTGGAACGGGTGGTTCCATACACATCGTAGCCCGCCTCGCGCAGGGCCCGGCAGACATTGCGACCGACCTTGCCGGTGGCGTTGAGTACGAGAATTTTTTCAGCGGACATGGCGATACCTTAGGGTTGGAGACGATGCATGGGGCCGTGATGGGGATTGGTGTTGCGCGTCACCTTCTGGCAGTTGACCAGCAGCCTCAGTGCTTTGGGTCGGCGTCTGCGTCATAGCCTCAGGCCCTGCGCCAGCTCGGCAAGCCCAGCGGAGTGATGATGACCGCCAGGAACCACAGCACCGGGCCGCCCACCGTGCCCACATTGAGCTCGATGACACCGGGCACCACCATCGCAAAGAGGAAGGCCAGGTCGGCGATCCCAATGACGATCAAGCCCAGCAGGTAAGCGGCCCAGGATGCACGCTTGAGGATCAGCCAGGCGACGAAGAAACCCAGCACGCCGTAGCCGCCGACATCGATGCAGAAATTCAGGATCAATTGACCCTGAGCGAATAGCGTGACTGGGTCCGTGGCGTGAATGAATTGCGCGCGCGGCACAGCGCTGCCCCCAAGGAGCATGTGCCACAGCCCCGAGGTTCCACCGGTCAGGTACTGCCGCATCCCCTCCGCACCGACCCACACATGCAAGACACCCCAGAGCGCAAACAGCCAGGCACCGATCTTGGCGGGCAGGCCACAGGAAGTCTTCTCAATTTGCATCGCCATGTCCTTATCGAGGTTCAGACCAGAAGGAGGCTGGCCATCACCCAGATGGTAGGATGACAATTTCAGGACGAAAGATCTGGAATCGAGACAGTACGTCCTGATTATGAAACGATTATGAACCTCGACGACCTGTCGGATTTTTTGCTGGTGGCCACGCATGAAGGATTTGCCCAGGCCAGTCGTGCCAGTGGCCGACCCAAAGCGAGCCTGTCGCGCAAAGTCATGGATCTGGAGCTTGCCTTGGGCGTTCGGCTGTTCGAGCGTGGCCCCAGGGCGGTTCGCCTGACCGAAGAAGGTGCGCTGCTCGCAGAGCGCACCAGCGGGCCCATGCGTGAGATTGCCGAGGCCGCCGATGTGCTCAGGGACGGACGAACACAGCCCCATGGGCTGCTGCGAATCAATGCGCCGACACTGGTGGGTCAGTTGATGATGGGGCGACTGGCCGCTCAGTTCACCGCCGCCTACCCGGATGTCCAGCTGTCGATCACCCTGGAAGACCGCGAGGTAGACCTGGTCAGCGAGGGCTACGACCTCGTCATTCGGATCAACCCAGAGCCCCACTCTGACTTGGTGGGCCGATGTTTTGCGCGGGACCAGGTGCTGATCGTCTCCACGCCAGAGCTCAAGCGTCGCTACACGCGCGCTGGCCAGAAGTCCATCAAGCCCCTGCCTGTGATCGTGCGCCAATCCACAGGCACGGCCGGCAGTTGGCGGATCGCCGGCACGAACGCCCGAGAAATGCCGACCCAGACGGTGTTGCAGTTGCCCTTGTTCACGATGGTGCGGGACGCGGCGCTGACCGGACTGGGCGCGGCTCGATTGCCGCGCTTGGTGGTGGCAGAGGATCTGTCCGCCGGCCGCCTGGTGTCCTGGGGGCCAGCGACCGATCAACCGTCCGAGCTGTGGGCCCTGCACACATCAAGGCGCTTGCCCAGTGCCAAGGTCAAGGCATTCATGGGCTTCTTGGAGGGCGCTCTGGGCAGGCCGGCGGCCTGATGGCTGTCAAGCCGCCCACGAATCTGGCACATGGAATCCGAATCCATCGGCCAGTTCTTGCACCAGTTGTGCTCAAAGGCGCGATGAACTTCCTGGCAGGTCGCCTGTCGGAACGGGTGAGACCTAAGCTGCCCCATCGATGGCAGCTGTAACCGACATGGCTTGGTGGGGGTCGATCGGCCGTGCTGTGGTTTTTCATGCGCCGCGGGCTCATCCCGACTGGCTGTTACCCTTGACCCTGTTCGTCCAAACCACCCATCAAAATGTCGCTATCCCCATTGCCTGTATTCATCATTTCGCGGCAATTTGCCGCATCGCCTGATCGGGTCTATGAGGCCTGGGCCGATCCAAGGAAGATGGTGCAATGGTCGGGCCCGACAGGCTCGACGGTCAAAATCATTAAGGGCGCGCAGGTCGTGGGGCAGACCACCATCGTGCACACCAGCTCAGCCAGCGGGCCAGAGATGTACAGCCTGTGTCTGTGGCGTGAGCTCACCGCCCCTAGCCGCGTGACCTGGGAGCAAAGCTTTTGTACGCGGGAGGGCAACAAGTGTGCGCCTCCTTTTTTCGATGATTGGCCCCAAACCCTGCTGACCGAGGTGATTCTCGAGCCCAGCCAAGGGGGCACCCTGCTCACCCTGAAGTGGACCCCCATCGAATACACCGAGGCCGCACTGGCCATGTTCGACAGACAGATGGCGAGCATGATAGGCGGCTGGAGCGGCAGCCTGGACAAGCTTGACCGCTGGCTGGCCGCCTGAGCGTTTGCCGAACTCAGCCAGGTTCGAATTGATCCGCATCCGAGCGTGCGGCTGCGGGCCGATCTGTCAGAGTGACCCGAAACTGAAGGATGTTGACCGCCAACCTGCCAAGGAGGTATCCCCATGAAAGGATTCGATCCGGAATTCACCGACCTGGACCACTACATCCGGGTCATCACCGAGCGCATCTGGGAAGGCCGGCGCATCGACGATATCCGCACCTACTACTCGGCCGATTGCGCGGTGGAAACGCCCAGCAGCGTGAGCATTGGCGTCGAGCCGGTGATCGAGTCCACCCGAGCCACCCTCAGCGTCTTCCCCGACCGCGAGCTGCTCGCCGAGGATGTGCTGTGGTCGGGGGACGAGGAAGGCGGCTTTTTGTCTTCACACCGCATTTGCTCGCCCATGACGCATCGCGGAGATGGCCCCTTTGGTCCGGCCACCGGGCGCCGTATTCACGCCCGCACCATCGCCGACTGCGTGTGCCGAGACAACCGAGTCATTCACGAGTGGCTGGTTAGGGACCAGGCCGCCATCGCACGGCAGGTCGGCTGGCATGAGCGCGATCTGGCGCAGGCTTGGCTGGCGCAGCGCGGCCCTTTTGCCAAGCCCGCCATGCCGCCCGTGCCCACCGGCTACCGCTCGCATATCGACATGGGCACCTTGGCCAC
>JAXITB010000013.1:0-17087 GCA_034680305.1 Polaromonas sp.
CAAAGGCCCATCAGGTCTTGTTCACTCTGAGAGAGGGTGAGGGCAGCGCTGCCCTGACTCGAAGCTGCCATGCCGTGAAGGCCCATGCCCTCACCCCCGCCCTCTCCCAGAGGTAGAGGGAGAAAAACCCTAGATCGCTGTGAAGGCTCAACCCAGACAGCCCTGGTCATACAGCGCGAGCTGATTTTTTGAAAAAAGCGCCAAGGGCCTGCCTGCTCTTGTTCCCTCTGGGATAGGGAGAAATACCCGAGGATCGGCGCGAAGGCCTGGCTTCAAATCGCCAGCTGATAGTCCACCGTCAGTGGCGCGTGGTCACTGAATCGCTCGGCCTTATAAACCGCCTCGGTGCGGGCCAGTGCTGCCACACCGGGCGTGGCCAGGTGGTAGTCAATTCGCCAGCCCACGTTCTTGGCCCAGGCCTGACCGCGATTGCTCCACCAGGTGTAGGCCTCTTCGGTGGCGGTGGGCTGCAGGCGCCGATACACATCGACCAGGCCGCCACCCAGGGCGGTGCCGGGCTGAGCCGCACCGGCGTTGAGCGCGTCGGCCGCCTCGTTGGCTACGTCGGCATCGTGGCGCAGCAGGGCAGTCATCCAGGCGCGCTCTTCAGGCAAAAAACCGGAGTTCTTGAGGTTGCCCTTCCAGTTCTTGAGGTCGATCTCCTGATGGGCGATGTTCACATCGCCGCACAAGATGAACTCGCGCTGCCCGCGCAGCCCCAACAGGTGCGGGTAGAACTCGGCCAGAAAACGGAACTTGGCTTCCTGACGCTCGGGACTGGACGAGCCGCTGGGAAAGTAGCAACTGATGATCGACAGCTTAGGCGCCGTCTTGCGCCCCGGCCGGTCAAAGCGCAGCTCGACATAGCGGCCCTCGGCGTCGAACTCGCCCGAACCAAAGCCGATGATCACATCGCTGGGCTCATGGCGGGTGTACACCCCCACGCCCGAATAGCCTTTCTTCTCGGCAAAATGAAAATGCCCCTGCAAGCCCGACAGCTGCTCGAACTGGCCGGCCACGTCGGGGGCCTGGGCCTTGAGCTCTTGCACACACATACAATCCGGACGCTCTTTTTCGAGCCAGGCTGCAAGCCCTTTGCGCGTCGCCGAGCGGATCCCGTTGAGGTTAAGGCTGGTGAGTTTGAACAAGGAAGATCCCCATGACGAATAAAGACGCGCACGATGCGCTGGCTCAGGACTTCGTGCAATTTTCGCTCGATTGTGGCGTGCTCAAGTTTGGTCAATTCAAGACCAAGGCCGGCCGCATGAGCCCCTATTTCTTCAACGCTGGCCTGTTTGACGACGGCGCCAAGCTCGGTCGCCTGGCCGCGTTTTATGCCCAGCGACTGCTGCAAAGCGGCATTGAGTTCGACATGATCTTCGGGCCGGCCTACAAGGGCATTCCGCTGGGCGCGGCCGTCAGCATCGAACTGGCGCGGCTGGGCAAGGTGGTGCCCTTTGCCTACAACCGCAAAGAGGCCAAAGACCACGGCGAAGGTGGCGCACTGGTGGGCGCGCCGCTCAAGGGCCGCGTGCTCATCGTCGACGACGTGATGAGCGCCGGTACGGCCGCACGCGAGTCCATCGCACTGATCGAGGCCGCTGGCGCCAAGCCGCACGCGGTAGCCATCGCACTGGACCGGCAGGAAATGGCCACCGAAAAACAGGCCGACGGCTCCACCCGCGATGTGCCGCACAGCGCGGTGCAGTACGTTCAGCACACGCTGGGCCTGCAAGTGTGCGCCATTGCCCGCCTCGAAGATCTGCTGGCCTACCTGGCCAGCCAAGGCGGCGCGGGCGAAGCGGCGGTGCACCTGCCGCAAGTGCAGGCCTATCGCGACCGCTACGGGGTTTGAGTCTGCTGCCAAGACCCAGCCGGTTGAGACGGAACTGGCTTGCTATGCTTGCATAGCAGATCTGCCCAAGGGAGTACCATGCTTGCCATTCGCCTGCCCGAAAACATAGAGGCCCGCCTTGGTCAACTGGCTCAAGAGACCGGCCTGAACAAGACCGCACTGGTGCGAGAAGCCATCCTCGAACACATTGACGACCTGGAAGACTATTTCGTGGCCGAAGCGCGCGCCCGCAAGAACCGTAAAACCATTTCGCTGGAAGACGTGGAGCGCAAGCTTGGCCTGGCAGATTGAGTTCGACCGAGATGCCCTCAAGGACCTGCGCAAACTCGACAAACCCATTCAGGTTCGACTCGTCGGTTTCTTGCGAACGCGAATCAGCACGCTAAGCAACCCACGAGACCTTGGCGAAGCACTGTCCGGCCAAAAGCTCAGCAGTTGCTGGTGGTACCGCGTCGCCGATTGGCGGATCATCTGCGACATCCACGGGACCATCGCATTGTGGTGCGCGTCTTGCGTATCGGCAATCGACGCGAGGTCTATCGGTAAAACGCACCCTTGAGGGCGCGCCAGCGCAGCATCGCGCAGAGGTCGGCGCTGATACAGGACCCATCAAGACTTGCATCCAGGCCGCGGCCAAGCCCTTGCCGCGATGAGATTGCCGCGGCTCTCAACCCACCAAAGGATCGGCCTCGGGCCCGTTGAGGAAATCGAGCTTGCCCAGCACCACGCCGTTGTGGCGCAAGATGTTGTAGCTGGTGGTGATGTGAAACATCACATTGGGTAAGGCCCAGAACTGCACATAGGCAGCTGCCAGCATCCGACGCACCTGGCCGTCGCCGCCGGTCCACACGATCTCGTGCACCTCGCGACCGTCCACGCTGGCCGCCGGCACCGAGTCCAGCCAGGCCAGCGTGCGGTCAATGCGGCCGATCAACTCAGGCAGGGTGTTTTCAGTGTGCTCGGCCACCGCCACCTGCAAGCCAGCGATGCGGGCCACCGCCATTTGGCTGATGTCGCAGGCGTAAAACACCTGCCGCCGCAAAGGATGCATGTCGGGGCTGAGCCGAAACTGCACCAGGGCCTGTTCGTCATAGCCCCGCGCGGCCGCATCGGCCTGCGCCTTGAGCAGCAGATGCCGCAGATTGCGCAAGAACTTGCAGAGCACCGACACGCTGGCGGTATGCAGGGCGATGGCAGCCATGGCAACAACTCCAGAAAGACAAAACGCGGCCGGCCACACCGGGCCGGCCGGGCGACACGCCCTTAGGCCGCAGAGCCAGCCAGGAAGTCGACCTTGCCAATGGCTACGCCGTTGTGGCGCAGGATGTTGTAGGCGGTGGTGATGTGGAAAAACACATTGGGCAGTGCCCAGGTCTTCACATAAGCCTCGGCCGTCATGGTTCGCGAGCCGGTCTTGCCCACCGGGAAGGTAATGACCTTGGCCTCCAGACCATCGAGCGCGCCGGCCGGCACCGTCTGGAGCCAGGCCACGGTGTTGTCGACACGGGTGATCAGCTCAGCCAGCGTGTTCTCCACGTTGTCGTACTTGGGCGCATCGAGCCCGGTGATGCGCGCCGCGCACAGCTTGGCCGCGTCGCAGGCAATGAAGATCTGGTTTTTGAAGGGCAGCATGTCGGGCGACAGGCGGTACTGCACCAGGGCCTGCTCGTCATAGCCGCGGGTGGCCACATCGGCCTGGGCCTTGGTCAGCAGGTGGCGCAAGTTGCCGAGAAACTGGATGAAGACGGGCAGGGAAGCGGTGGAGAGCGTAGTGGACATATGAACCTTTAAGTCGGTGGCAAACGAGAACGGGCCACAGTATGCCTGCACTGCCCAATCGGTGCCGGCCTTGAACCGGTGGTCATGGGGGCCACGGTGCGTAGAGGCTGTTCATCTCCGCGGGCGAGGTCACCAGACCAAGCCTTCATCGCCTTGGTTGTGAAATTCTGGCCAAACCAGCGCGCCATCTTCATCCTGGGCCAGTCGGCGGGCATCCTCGGCCCGGCCTTCACGGGGCTTGCGCTTGTTGGGGCGAATTTCAATCACGCCGTTGAGCACCTGCAGGTCTGCCGTGCCTTCCAGCCCCAGCTGCGCGAGGATGGGTTAGGGATCAACACGCCTTGCGAGTTGCCCATTTTGCGGATTGCGACCTTCATGCCATACCTCCCTTGACATTCCAATGTAAACACAACAGCAGTACGCTTTCGCCAGCCTGCTGGGCCGGGTGATGGCCGAACCCCGAAGGCGCCGCCGATGCCTTGCATCGCTTCGGTGACTGCTCTCGCGCCAGATAATCTGCTGGACGGACTGACAACGGGCCGATCGTGGACTGGACGGCCGTTTGCCCGCCATGTTGAAATGAGTGACGCATGAAGACACAGCAGAGGGTGGTACTCAATGTGGGCTGCGGTCCCAAGGGGCGTATGCATGGATTTACTGGCCTGGCCGACTGGCGGGAGGTGCGCATGGACATCGATCCGGGCGTGCATCCCGACGTGCTCGGGTCGATGACCGATATGACCACCGTGGCCACCGGCTCGATCGACGCCATCGTCTCGAGTCACAACATCGAGCATCTGTACCCGCACGAGGTGCCCTTGGCTTTGGCCGAGTTTGTCCGGGTGCTCAAGGCCGATGGCATGGTACTGATCACCTGCCCCGATCTGCAATCGGTCTGTGCTCGAGTGGCCCGCGGCGATCTGGCCTCGCCTCTTTACACCTCAGGTGCCGGTCCGATCGCAGCCATCGACATCTTGTACGGCCTTCGATCGGCCATGGCAGCGGGCAATCTGTATATGGCCCATCGCTGCGGCTTCACACTCGACGTGCTGGCCAACACGCTGCATGCCTGCGGCTTTGCGCGCTGCGTGGGCCAGGTCCGGCCCGAGCAATTTGACCTGTGGATGCTCGCCTCCAAAGGCAGTCTGGACGATGACGCCCTCCACCAACTGGCGAGACGTCACCTGCCATTTTGACCCTGTGATGATGGGGTTTTGCAAAAAAAGCCCAGGCCTGGCCCTCAGGGATAAAACAGTTGTCCGCCGTTGATGGGCAATTCAATGCCGGTGATGTAGTTGGCGCGGTCCGAACAAAGAAAGGCCACTGGGCCGGCAACGTCCTGCGGTGTGCCCAAGCGACGCGCCGGCAGGGTTTGCGGATCCGGCTTGGGCAAGTGCGCGTTCATGTCAGTCTCGATCACGCCCGGCGAGACGATGTTGCATCGCACCCCGTGCGCCGCGCCGTTGCGCGCAACGTGCCGCCCCAGCGAGACCAGGGCACCCTTGGATGCCGAGTACTCGGCACCAGCCAGCAGCCCCCCTTGAGCCGCAGCCACAGAAGACACCAGCACGATACGCCCGTCGCCGCGCGCAACCATGCCGGGGTAACAGGCTGCGATCAAATGGCGCGCACCGTCCAAATTCACGGCCAGTACCCGCCGCCATTGCGCGATGCCCGAGTCCACTGTGCCAGAAGGCATGACCCCGGCAGCAGCAACCACGATCGAAACCGGCCCCAAGACTGATTCGACCTCCAAGGCCGCGCGCTCCACGGCTGGCTCATCACTGATGTCCAGTTGCCAGCCTTTGCACACTGCCCCCTGAGCGGTGGCGTCGGCCAGGGTCTGGTCCGCTGACAGGGCATCGAAAACCGCCACGCGGGCGCCCTGTCTGGCCAACTCCAGCGCCACCGCGCCCCCAATGCCACGGGCACCGCCACTGACAATGGCCACATGCCCTTGAAGGGAGACATTGCGAGATACGACCCGATTGGCGCTCATCCGAAAAACACCCCGCCGTTGACATGCAGCACCGTGCCAGTCACGTAACTGGCTGCCGGCGAGCACAGGAAGACGACCGGCTCGGCCACGTCGTCTGGGTGCCCCAGACGCCCAAGGGGGATCGCGCCAGCGTCATAGGGCAGCCCCGCCACAAAAGGCGTGTCGATAAAGCCCGGCGCGACCGCGTTGACCACGATGCCATCGGGCCCGCCATGCAAAGCGAAATGGCGCACCAGCCCGATCAGACCGGCTTTGGAGGCGTTGTACTGCGGCCCGAAGTGGAAGCCGCCACGGTAGGCGCCCATCGAGGTGATGACCACCACGCGGCCATGCCCGCTGGCCTGCAGCATCGGCCAGGCGGCGCGCAAGGTGGCGTAGGTCCCCGTGAGGTTGGTGTCAATGACGCGGTCCCAGTCCTCGTCGCTGGCCAGCAGCAGGCCTGAAAAGCCCAAACCGGCAGCGGCCACCAAAATATCGATGCGCCCCCGGGCCGCTGCCTCAGCCACCGCCCGAGTGACGCCAGCGCGGTCACTCAAATCGAAGCGAATTTCTGAGGCCTGCCCGCCGATTTCACGGACCTTGCCAAGCGTGACCGATGAGGACGCCATGTCAGCACACACGACATGCGCGCCACGCGAGGCCAGCGCCACCGCGGTGGCAGCGCCAATGCCGCTGGCCGCACCCGTGACAAGCGCGACTTGTCCGTGCAGTTCCTGGCTTGCGGCGGGCGACTGTGACACGCTCAAAGTGTCCTCGGGCCATTGAGGGCCGTCAAGAGGCGGACTCGGTGAGCTGCCATAAAGCGCGTCAGGTGCTCAGCAAACACGTCTGGCTCTTGCTCGGCCACAAAATCCGTGGCGCCCTCCAACCACACCGCTTGTGCCTGCGGCAACAGCGCCACAGCACGCGCATGCATGAAAGCAATGCGGTCAGCGCTGCCCCCGAGCAGCAGGGTCGGCAAACCGGCCAAGCCCACGCCAGCAGCCAGGCGCTGAGGCAAGTCGTATCGCCAGATCGCCCGATACGAGCGCGCGAAGTCGGGGCCGGCGGACAAGAAGTCGTGGGCGAAATGGGTCGCCAGTTCCGGGCCGATCCAGGGATATTCCCCCAGGATGCGCTTCCAGATGCCCGCCAGGTGCGCGCCATCGGCCGCGGCCTGAAAGGGTGGCGCGAAATTGCGCATGCGATCAGCGCGCTCGTCATCGGTGTAAACCGGCATGCCATGCAAAATCAAGCCGTGCACACGCTGCGCCTGTGACAGCGCGGCCTCGAGTGCAAAAACGGCGCCCGTTGCGCGGCCGAAAACGAACGCACGGTCTGCGCCCATCGCATCGACGGTGTCCCAAACCACCTTGGCGTAATCGGCCACGGTCCAGTCTTCGGGCACGGCGCTGGAATTGCCGTAGCCCGGCGTATCCAGGGCAACGGGTCGGCAGTGATCGGCCAACAGCGCCAGAGCAGCCTCGTAATTGCGCGAAGACAAGGGCGACTGGTGCAGCATGATCAGCAAGGGCAGACCGGGGTCGCTGGCGACCGTGCGGTAATGCAGTTGCCCCCAGGGCAGATCCAGGTAGGCTTTGACAACGCGAGACGAGGCAGCCATCAGTAGGGTGTCAATCCATGCGGATGCCGCCGTTGATATGCATCACGGCGCCCGTGATGAAAGCGGCCTCTGGACTGGCCAGAAAAGCAATGGCGCCCGCAATTTCCTCGGGCTGACCGAGCCGCTTGAGCGGTGTTGATGCGGCCATGCCCTGCTTGCGCTCAGCCGAGTGAGCGCGCAGCATCGGGGTCTCGATGGCGCCAGGCGCAATCACGTTGACGGTGATGCCACGCGGGGCGAGCTCCTGCGCCATGGATTTGGCCAGGCTTTCCATACCGCCTTTGGCGGCAGCATAGGCAGCGCCTGTGAGCACGCCGCCGGTGCGACCCGACAGCGAGCCCAGCAGCACGATGCGACCACCTTCGCGCAGCAGCGGGTAGCTGTGTTGGCAACACAAAAACGGCCCGGTGAGATTGATCGACAGCATTTTTTGCCAATGCGCCAGCGTCACCGCGCCGACCTTTTCGGTGTCCACAACGCCCGAGCACACAGCCAGCAAGTCAATGGGCCCATGCTGCGCCACCCGAGCGGTCAGCGCAGCAAAGGCTTGTGCCACCGAAGCAGGGTCGACCAGATCGATATCGAGCACCGTTGAAGCGGCACTGTACGACGGGGCCGCTTGCGGCAAATCCATCGCCACCACGTCCCAGCCTTGGGCTGCCAGTCGACTGACCGTGGCCGCACCGATGCCGCCGAAAGCGCCCACCACCACAGCGCGGCGTACGGGGCCAGGGGTGCTGGCCTCAGACATGCTGGGCCTCAGTTCTCTGGGCCACAGCCAGATTCTTTGGGTTGATTTTTTCTTCAGGGCTCATCCAACGATCTCCCACACCGCTTGCGCATCGGCGCTTCTAGATTTTTCGAGCCACGAGTTCGGCCTCGAAGATCGCGTCGTTGATGCGGCGCGGGGCCAAGGCGTCACCGATCAGATGAACCTCGAGGTCCTTGCGAGCGCTGCGCAGGGCGTGAAACAAGCCGTTTTGGGCCGCAGCGCCATTAATCAGCACCAGCGCATCAACGCCGGTGACCTCTTTGGGCTCCTTGGTGTAGACGTCCAGAAAACGCACACTGTGTTGGCCAATGCCGGCCAGATCGTGATCGGTGGTGAATACGACGCCCATGCGTCGCAAACTGCCATAGGCTTTGCCCCAATCGCGGCTGGCGGCCAGATTGGGGGCCGGTTGACCGAGCTGGGTGACAAACTGCACCTGCCAACCGGCGCGGGCCAAGTACTCGGCCGTGAGCACGCCCTGGCGGCCGCCCAAGGTGTCGACCACCACCGCCCGGCGCCCACGCCCTTCACGCAGCGGCTGGGCTGCGCCCAAGACCTCACCGCAGGCATAAACCCAAGGCTGGTCGGTCCCGTCCATGTTCGGCCCGTCCCAGCGCGCCGGCTGCAAAGGCGACCAGCCATGTTTGAGGTGCGTGGCGCCGGTGGCCACAATCACCGCTTCGTAGCCCGCCTCGGTGATGAGCTCGACCGTGGCCTCGCTTTCGCGGTAGATCTCGACGTCCGTGTCACGCAATTGAGCAATCAGCCAGCCCGCAGTGTCAGCCAGTTCACGGGCGCTATTGACTCGCCCCATCCAGGCAACCTGACCGCCAAGCTCACTGGAGCGCTCGATCAGTGCCACCTTGTGTCCGCGGCGCGAAGCCGTGAGCGCAGCACGCAGGCCCGCCGGCCCCGCACCCACCACCGCAATGCTGCGGCTTTGAGCCGCTGGCACCACCTGCTCTTCTGACAGCTGCTTTTCACGCCCCACCGAGGGGTTGTGAATACAGGCAATCGGCGCATGCGCAAAGATCGATTCCATGCACCAGTTCGCGCCCACGCAGGGGCGAATTTTCTCGGCCTGACCGCTCTCGGCCTTGCGCACCCAGAAGGCGTCCGCGATCAGGGCGCGGGTCATGCCGACAAAATCGCAGTCACCGGCGCGCAAGATGGCTTCGGCCTCGTCAGGCGTGGTGATGCGGCCGACGCCAACCACAGGCAAATCGATATTGGCCTTGACCTGTCGCGTTGCAGCCATCTGAAACCCGTGCTCTTCAGGCGAGGTCGGGTAGATCATCATCCGGTTCAGATAGGTGCCCTGCGAGCACGAGATGTAGTCCAGCTTGCCAGTGGCGGCCAGGTGCTTGGCAATCTCCGCCCATTGCTCAGGGCCCAGGCCGCCTTGCATGCCGTCATCGCTGTTCAAGCGCAGGCCCACGATGGCATCAGGGCCCACCTCCTCGCGCGCCGCGTCAATGATGCGCATGACAATTCGCATGCGGTTTTCGAGTGAGCCGCCGTATTCGTCTTGCCGATGATTGGTGGCAGGCGACAAAAACTGGTTGAGCAAATAGCCGTGCGAGGCCGCGCCCAACTCAATGCCGTCAAGGTCGCCTTCGATCGCGTGGCGCGCCGTCAAGCGGTAGCCGTGAATGATCTGCTCGATGTCTTCGAGCTCCATCACCTTGGGCATTTCGCGGTAGACCGAGCACGGAATCGCCGAAGGCGCCCAAACCGGCACGCGACTGGTCACACTGTTGGTCTGCCGGCCCCGATGCCAAGCCTGGGCCAGGATCAGGGTGCCGTGGTTGTGCACAGCCGCAGCGATTTTTCGGAACTCGCCGATCATGCGCGGGTCAAAAGCAAAGGCCTTGCCCGGATAGGGCTGCGTGGACTCATGCACCGCCATCGCTTCCATGGTGATCACCGCAGCGCCGCCTTTTGCACGCTCGACGTAATAGTCGACATGCGCATCGGTGAACAAATGATCCTTGACCAGCAAGGTCGCGTGGCTGGTCATCCAAACCCGGTTCTTGGTTTCATGCCGGCCTAGCTTGCCGGGGCCCAAGAGACGTGGATACAAAGTGGACATCAGTTCGCTCCAGTAAGCGTTTGAAATCGGTCGGGAGCCAAGCGTATGCAACGCGCAGCATGCCCTGTCGCGCCGTTGACTCGCTTGGCGGGCAGGCCCGCATCGCAGCCAGACTCATAAACCGGGCAGCGGGTCGAAAACGGGCAGCCAGGCGGGGCCGCCAGCGGGCTGGGGATTTCGCCTTGCAAATGTTGCCGCTCGGTCTTGACCGCGGGGTCGGCGAACAACTGGGCCGACAGCAGGGCCTGGGTGTACGGGTGCGCGGGGGTATTGAAAACCGAATCGACCGGGCCGGACTCGACCTCGCAGCCCAAATACAAGACCACCACACGGTCACACAGCGCGTGAATGGTCTCCAGGTCGTGCGAAATGAACAACATGGCCACACCGGTTTCACGCCGCAGTGTGTCGAGCAATTGCAAGATGCCGGCGCGCACGGACACATCGAGCGAGCTGGTCGGCTCGTCGAGCACCAACAGGTCTGGCTTGGTGGCCAATGCCCGACCGATACAAACGCGCTGCAACTGCCCACCCGAAAGCTGAGCAGGGTAGCGCTCGAGCAGCGGCAGGCCCAATTGCATGCGCTGCGCCATCGCCACCACCTCTTCGCGCCGCTGCTGCGCCGTCAAGGTCGTGTGCAGTAACAAGGGCTCTTCCATCAGACGGCCGATGGTGTGACGCGGATTGAGCGCACCCCAAGGGTCCTGGAAAATGATTTGCATCCTCTGGCGCAGACGGCGCAAATCTTCGGCCGCCATGGTGGCCAGGTCACTGCCGTCAAAGCGGACCTGCCCTTCCGTCGGGGACAGCAGCGCGATGGCCATGCGGCCGATCGTGGACTTGCCCGAGCCGCTTTCACCGACCAGGCCCACCACCTCGCCTGGCTGGATCTGCAAAGACAGGTTGCGCACCGCCATCAGTGCGCGCTTGCCTCCCACATCAAACGAGCGGGTCACATTGTCAAGTTGCAACAGGGGCTTGCCGGGGGCGGTGGTCATGGAATTGGCGTCAAATGACACAACACACGGTGCTCAGGCGCTGCGGTGCTGCACGATCTCTCGAGGGGTGCGCTCTGGCAAACGGCTTGCACCTGCTCGCATCGGTCAGCGTAGAGGCAGGCCGTGGTTTGCCGGTACAAATCGGGTGGGTCGGACTTCAGGTTGGTCAAGGCATTGCCAATGCGCGCGCGCGACGCCGCAATCAAGCGCCGGGTGTAAGGATGATGCGGCTCGGCGAACACCTGAGCCACAGGACCGCGCTCCACCACCCGGCCGGCAAACATGATGGCCATGTCATCGCAATACTGCGCCACGATGCCCAGGTCGTGGGTGATGATCAGCGAGGCCGCACCTTGCGCGCGCACCATTTTTTGCAGCAAGTCGAGCACCTGAGCCTGCACGGTGACGTCCAGACCGGTGGTCGGCTCGTCGGCAATCACCAACTGCGGCTGGTTCACCAAAGCCATGGCAATCACCACCCGTTGGGCCATGCCGCCCGATAACTCATGCGGGTAGGCGCGGTAACGCGCTTGCGGGTCCGGAATGCCCACGGCCGCCAGAATCTCAATGGCACGCTGGCGTGCCGCCGTGGTGCTCAAGCTGCTGTGCGCCTGAATCAGCCGGACCAACTGGTCGCCCACGCGCGTGACAGGCTCGAGCGCTGCTCTGGGGTTTTGCGCCACAAAACCAATGCGCGCACCACGCACCTTGTCGAGCGCCGCTCCGCGCAGCGTCAGCAAGTCGGTGGCCTCAAAAACGATTTTTCCCTTCACCTCAGCCGAAGCCGGCAAAAGCCCAATGGTGGCCGTGGCCGTCATCGACTTGCCGGCCCCAGTCTCACCGATCAGACCCACGATGCGGCCGGGGCCCACGTCCAGATCGACGCCGTTCAAGACCCGCGCGTGACGAACCGCACCGCGCGCGTCTCGGGAAGCAAAAGTCAGGTGCAAGTCGCGTATCGACAGCACCGAACCACCGCCGATCGCGGCAGAGTTGGCATCAAGGTGGGGGGCAAGCTGGCTCACCGGTGCGTCCTTCGGCGTCCCATCCAGTCCTGAATACCGTCGGCAGCCAAGTTCAGACCAAAAATCAGGGTCACCAGTGCCAGGCCGGGGAACAAGGCCACCCACCACTCGCCCGTGACCATGAACTCAGCGCCTTGACGAATCATGGCACCCCACTCGGGCGTGGGTTGCTGGATCCCGACGCCCACAAAGGCCAATGTCGCGCTCACGCGTATGGCCCAGGCCATGCGGACCGATATTTGTGTCAGCGCCCCCGAAATGCTGTTGGGCAGTACATGCACAAACAGCATGCGTGCCGTTGAATTGCCCATCGCTCGGGCCGACTCGATCAGCAAGCCGCCGCGCAGGGCCAGAATCTCGGCGCGCACCACGCGCGCAAAAATCGGGGCATCGAGCAGACCGATGACCAAGATCACGTTGGTGATCGACTGACCGGTAGCCGCCACGATGGTCAAGGCCAGGATGATCGAAGGAAACACGCGCAGCAAGTCCATGCTTCGCAGCAGCACCTCGTCGATCCAGCCGCCGCGGTAACCGGCCCACAGACCCACCGGCAGTCCGATCAGGACGGACAGCAAAACGGCTGGCACAGCGATGCCAAAAGCGTAGCGGGCCCCGTAAATGATGCGGGAGAGCAAGTCCATGCCGTTGCCATCGGTGCCCAGCAAAAACTGCGCGGAAGGCGGCGAAAGCACGGCATCGGCATGAACCTTGATCGGGTCCATGGGCGCAATCCAGGGCGCCAGCACGGCCAGCACCGCATACACCGCCACGATGAACAGCCCCACCGCAATGCTGGGAAAGCCGCGAAACACATTGAGCCAGGACATCAGGGTCGCGCCCATCACGTGCGGTCCCTTCCACGCGGCTCAAGCAGGTAATTGGCCGCATCGATGATGATGAAGACCACGACCGACAACAGGGCTGCAAACAACACATAGCCCTGGATCGCCGCAAAGTCGCCATTCAAAATGGACTGCAAGCCCCACTGGCCGATACCACCCCAGGAAAAAATCAGCTCAATCAGCGAAGAAGTACCCAACAGGCCCACGATCTCGGTGCCCACGAAGGTGAGCACCGGAACCATGCTGTTGCGCAGCACCATGGCACGGATGCGCCGCTCACCCAAGCCACTGGAACGCGCAAAACGGATGAATTCGCTGTCCACAATCTCTGAAGCAATGGCCCTTGTGTGTTTCATGATCGGTGCACAAGCGACCACCGCCACCGTCATGACCGGTAGCACCAGGTGAGCCCATGCCGATCGCGCCACCTCCCACTGCCCCCTGAGCAGCGCATCGATGAAATAACTGCCAGTGATGCGATCGGGCGTGATCAGGGTGGCGTCAAGGCGGCCCATGGGCGCCGGCGACAGGCCCAGCGCGTAAAAGAAGGTCAAGATGGCAATCAAGCCGAGCCAATAGGTCGGAATTGAAAAGCCAGCCAGTGACACCGCACGCACCACCTGATCAAACAGGCTGCCTCGTCGGGCCGCTGCGCGAGCCCCCAGGGGAATGCCCACCAAAGCGCCAATGGCCACGCCCCACAGGAGCAACTCGAGCGTCACCAGCGCACGCTTGGCGATCTCGTCACCGACTTGCTTGCTTGATAACCAAGACTGGCCCAGGTCGCCCTGAGCCGCCTTGGTGATGTAGATGCCAAACTGCGTGACCAGCGATTGGTCCAGCCCGAGGTCCTTGCGGATCGCCGCATGCTCCTGGGCCGAAGCGGTGGGCCCGGCCAGCAAGGCCACCGGGTCTCCGCCGCCGATGCGCACCAGCATGAAGGTAACGAACACCACCCCCACCACCAGCGGCAGGGACACAGCCAAACGCCGCAGCAGAAAACGAAGTAACTGAACCCACATCCTGGCGGCCGCGCCCAACGCTTACTTGCAGCTCAGCTCGCGCCAGCGCTCGTGGTAGTCAGGCTGCCACACATAGCCCTTCATGCAGGGCGGCATGGCTTCATGGGCGCCCGGATACATGGTCATGATCCAGCTGGCATCCTTGATGTGCATCTGCTGGGCCTTGTTGACCAGTTCCATCCGCTTCTTGGGGTTTTGCTCAATGCGGGCCGCGTCAACCAGCTTGTCGAACTCCGGGTTGGCATAGTTGTTCCGGTTTGAAGCGCCCTCAGAGTGTGCGTTCAGGTAAAGCGCATACACCGGATCGAGCACGATCGGGTTGTCCATGAAGGTGAAAAAGGGCAGGTCCCGCTTGTTCGGTGCCGTGCGAGAGCGCATGTTGGCGTCGGTGATCTTCTGCAGATTGACCCGAATGCCCACCTTGGCCAGCTGATCTTTCATCTGAATGGCCAACTGCTCTTCGAACCAGAAAATGGCCGCGTACTCCAGCGTCACTTCGACGCCATCGGGGTAGCCAGCCTGCTTGAGCAGCTGGCGGGCCTTGTCCAGGTTGGTGTTGAACTGCCAGGTTTTAACGTCGGCGCCCGGGACGATGGGCGGCACAATCGACCGCGCCTGCGTGCCGATGCCCTCAAACACCGCGCCATTGATTGCCTTGTAGTCGGTGGCATACGAGATGGCCTGGCGCAACAAAGGATTGTCAAAGGGCTTGAGGGTCGGGTTCATGCGCACGCTGGCATGGCCCGAGCCTTCGTCAGATTCGACCTTGACCCGCTTGTCTTTCTTGAGCTCAGCGATCTGCTTGAGGTTCAATTCCTCGACCCACTGCACCTGGCCGGTACGAATCAGGGTAAAGCGCGTGCCGGCGTTGGGCACTTCCTTGTAAACCACGCGGTCGTAATAGGGCTTGCCCGCAAAGTAATTGGGGTTCGCAACAAACACGGCCTCTTCGCCGGGCTTGAGGCTTTGCAAGTGGTAAGCGCCAAAACCGGCGGTGTTTTGGTCGATCCACTTGAGGGCCCAAGGGTCTTCAGCAGTGACGTACTTCTTGACCTCGGTCGAGTCATACAGGCTGGGCGTATAGAGCGTGAGCGCCGGTAAAAAGATGCCACTGGGTGCATCGAGGGTGAAGCTCACGTTGTAACGATCGACCGCCTCGACCTTGTTCACGCTCGCGGCCTTGGCAATGAAGGCCCCTGTACGCTTTTGGGCCTGCGACTTTTCCCAACCCCACACCACATCGGCCGAGGTCAGCTCATTGCCAAATGGGCTCTTGACCCCCTTGCGCAATTCGAAGGTGTAGGTCTTGCCGTCGGGCGAGACCGTCCACTTCTGCGCGAGATGCGGCAAGATGGTGGCTGGGTCCACCACCATGCGGCCAGTTTTGCTGTCCTTCTTGTAGCCGTACTTGGTCAGACCTTCGTAGACCTGCACCACCACGTTTTGCGTGTTGGGCTTGAGTGCATCGCCGTCAAAACCACCGGGCGTCTTGGTGGCCGCAACCACCAGTGTGGCCGCGCTGACCGGAACCGCGGCCGCAGCCAAAGTCAGGCAAAGTGCCCCGACGGTACAGACCTGACGTACTGAATAAAGACGGGACATGAAGTTTCTCCTGAGATGAAGGATTCACAAGCGAGAACAAAAACGACGCTGGCAGACCTGCTCAGAGCTTGCCAGTCACAACCGGGACGCGGTAAGGCTCGGCGATTTCATCGAGCAGTTGTTCGACCTGATAGGCGTGGCTGATCTTTCGACCCAAGACGGGATCCTCCATCTCGAACTGCCAGCGCTGACCGAAGCCCAGTTCCTTGTCCAAAGCCACGATGGTGCTGCAAAAAACCACAAAGTCACGCGCTGGAAGCCCAGGCACACGCTCCTTCAAAATCTTCAAAATATCCATGGGCGACAAAAAGGCGTTGACCCCCACGTCTTGGTAAAGCCGGCCATCGACGCGGCTGCGCATCACGCAGGAGTCCCAGTGCGCGGCGATTTCGTCATAGACCCAGAGCGTGGGCGCCAAAATATTGGGGTTGACCTGCTTGGACCAGGCGATGCTGCCTCGCTCAAGGTCACGGTCGGTGTGGTCGCTGCCCACACCCACATAAAGCCGGTCTGTCATCACCAGCACAATTTCGACCTCGCCGGAACTGCGCGGGCCATGCACACCAATGGCCTCTTCCGTGGTCAGCGCAAAAGCGTCAATGGGGTAAATCCGCGGCGCAGGCACGTGCAGCGCAATGGTGACACCGGCACGCGCCACCTCTTCCTGATGGTGCACCGCCACCGACGCCTCGCGCGTGGCCGAACCCAAGTTGTACATGCGCTTGACAGGAAACCGCTGACTGACGCTGCCACCCTCCGTGACGACCGTCGCTTCAAATGAAAACATGCAAATTCCTGGTTGATGCTGACCGACACAAGAGCTCAATGACCGGCCCTGACGGCGACCAATCACGGGCCGTGAAACATTGTCGAGAAATTCTCCATGCTCGAAAATGTTCCGTCAATAGAACAAATCCCTCGCGAGACAGGACATGGCGAATAGACGCGCCGGGCATCAGGGTTTACGCCGACGCCATCGGCACGGCCTACCCCCCGCCGGCGTATTGCTGCGGCAGCACCAAGGAATTGACCGTCAGGCGGCACAACTCGCCGAACTTAGCCATGCGCGATTCAAGGGTGGGGGCGCGTTCGCGAGCGGTTCCAATTTGGCAGGAAAAGCTCACAACCTGGTTTTTGACGAACAGCACAAACATGCGCTGGCGTATGGTCATCTCGATGCCGGCCCGGTCGGCCTGGGACTCCAGATCTGCGATGTAGCCGGCGGCTCGCTCCTGTGAAAACGAACGCAGCGAGAGCACCTGACCGACCTCTTCAAGCGCGCCGCGGATTTCGCTGCGTGCACCCAGTCGAAGGTCATCATCGATTTCCTGGCGCGACAGGGTGTAGTCGCCTCCAGTCAGTACGGTGAGCATCATCATCTCTGAGCCATTGCCGCCTTCGCTGGTCCACTTTGCCACGATGTTGGGACGCTCGCCTTCTTCTTGCTTGAACGAGCGAGGGACCTTCAAACGCACCTCGATGCCCTTGGCTTTCG
>JAXITB010000014.1:0-16935 GCA_034680305.1 Polaromonas sp.
AGCAGCCTGAGCAGCTCTGGCGCGGTGAACCTGACGACCACGGCCACAGGCGCCGACCTGAGCGTGGCCAGCCTGAGCGCGGCCGGACAGACCGTGACCCTGAGCAGCCAGGGCGCGGTGATTGATGCCGACGCCAGCGGCAGCGACAACCTGGACATCACGGCCGCGGCCTTGAGCTTGACGGCGACCGGTCTGGGCACCTCGGGCAGCCGCCTGGAGACGTCGCTGGACAGCTTGACCGCGACCGTGGGTGCGGGCGGCGCGCACCTGATGGAAACCGATGCCTTGCTGCTGAGCAGCCTGAGCAGCGGCGGTGCGGTGAATTTGACGACCAGCGCGGCCGGCGCCGACCTGAGCGTGGCCAGCCTGAGCGCGGCCGGGCAGACCGTGACCCTGAGCAGCCAGGGCGCGGTGCTCGATGCCGACAGCGGCGCAGACGATGTGGACATCACGGCCGCGGCCTTGAGCCTGAGCGCGACCGGTCTGGGCACCTCGGGCAGCCGCCTGGAGACGTCGCTGGACAGCTTGAGCGCGACCGTGGGCGCGGGCGGCGCGCACCTGGTGGAAACCAATGCCTTGCTGGTCAGCAGCCTGAGCAGCGGCGGCGCGGTGAACCTCACGACCAGCGCGGCTGGCGCCGATTTGAGCGTGGCCAGCCTGAGCGCAGCCGGACAGACGGTGACGCTGAGCAGCCAGGGTGCGGTGCTCGATGCCGACAGCGGTGCAGACGATGTGGACATCACGGCGGCCACGCTGAACGTGACGGCTACCGGTTTGGGAACGCCCAGCAGTGCGCTGGAGACAGTTTTGACCCGCCTGAGTGGCTCGCTCGGCGCGGGCGGGGTGACCCTGGCCGATGCCGATGCCCTGACGATCGCAGCCCTGAGCACGGGCGGACCGATGGCCCTGACCACGGGGGGCGACCTGAGTGTGGCCTCATTGAATGCACCGGGTCAGTCCGTCTCGCTCAATGTGGGTGGGTCAGTGCTCGATGCCGACAGCGCCAATACCGGCGTCAAGCTCAGCGCGGGCCTGCTCAGTGTGACCGCTCAGGGCCTGGGCAGCCAGGGCAGCCCGCTGAAGACCAGCGTGGACAGCCTGGTGGCAGAGGTCGGCGCCGGCGGGCTGTTCATCAAGGACACCGACACGGTTGAGCTGATCAGCGCCAGCGGCAGCGGGCCAGTGAGCGTACAGGCCCCGACGGGGGGCTTTTCCACCACCGAGGCACGGGTCTTGAGTGGCCCCCTGGTGCTGCAAAGCCAGAACATCGACATCGGCGCCGACCTCAGTGGTCCGCGCATCGACGTGGTGACTCCCATCCCTGAGGGGCAGACAACGCCGCTGCCCCTGGTGCTGGGTTCTTTGGTTCAGGACGTCACGCCCACCGATGGCGTTCACATCGACTCCGCCGAGGTGGGGCGATTGAACTTTGACACCATCCAGTTCGGCAGTGGTCAGGCCGGACAGGCCATCTGGTTCCAGACCGACCTGCAGGACCCGACCGACAGGCTGGTGTTCCGAAGCCCGGTGGCGGTCGATACCCTGAGCAGCACGCGTTTGAGCGGATTGATCCAGGGCACTGGCTTGCAGATCCGGGGACCGGGAAATACCACCACCCTGGTCGATGCCGATATGCTGCAAACCCAGGATGTGGTCATCAACGACCGGGTCGTGGTTGAGAAGAGTTCGATCATCGAGGTCATCGGCGGTACGCTGACCCTCAATGGGGGCATCACTGTCCAGGCGGGGCAGACCTTGCAGTTGCTGGCCGATGCGATTGCCTTTGGCCCCTACGTGGCCGGCACGGGTGTCACGATTACTTTGGAGGCCGGTGCGACGCTGGTCCTGGGCACGGACACCATCACCTGGACTCAGGATGTGGTGTTTGACAGCGATGGCGGTCACGTGGTGCTGCGCGGGGCGCCCGACAGTTCGGTGGCCCCTTCGCAAAGACCGGTGCGGGTGGCCGCGCCCGATGCTCCCCCGCTGGCCTTTGAGCCCGGCGCCCAGGACCTCGAGAACTGGCTGACCTGGCTGGCCGCCGATCCCGACCGGATCAGCGACCCGGCTGAGCAGCCCGATGCCACGCGCGGCCTGCTCAGTCTGACTCTGGGTGACGCCCAGGCCCTGACCCGGGTCAGTTCGGCCTTCCCATGGACCGGCTTGCCCACGGGCAGCGTGGCCTTGAAAGGCGCCGTGGTTCATCTTGGCACGGCGGGCGAAGGCCCGTGGCAGCTCGGTGATACCGAAGTGCTGCGGGCTACCGCAGGCTCGGTGTATCTGCATGTCGACTTGCTGGCCGTGGGCAGCGTGACGCTGGTGTCCACGGCCGGGGCCGTCGAGATGGACGCAGGCGTGCAGATTGCGGCCAATGGTGCCGCGGCGGTGAGCGCGGCCAGCGGCATCGTCGTTGGCCAGGTGGATTCCGATGCCCGCATCGACCTCTACAGCCCGGCCGGACAGATCACGGCCGCGGCCAGCGTGGCCGCGCCCCACCTGACGGCCCCCGCGGTCTCGGTGCACGGCTACGGCCAGTTGTCGGCCAGCGCCGATCCCCAGCGTGTGCTGGTGGTACAGACACAGGCGGTGCAAGTGTCTGCCCCCTCTGGGGTGGCTTCACGGGGCATGAGCGACGAGGGACTGGTTTACCGTCTGCTGGACCGTGGCCAGGCCTACCTGCAACTCAAGCTTGCAGACAGCGCGACCGAGCGGGTCTTGGTGGCAGCCAGCCAGGTCCAGAGCGAGCTCAGCCGGATCAATGCCGGACAGACGCCTGCTCAGGCCTGGCAGCCGGCCGGTAGCCCAACTGTCTTGGCCGCCTGGGTGCCGTCGGTCGCCTCGAGCACGCCGGCCGTCAGCCGCTACCTGAGCGTCCAGCCCATGGCCTTCATGGCCTCCATGTTCTCGGCCCAGGATGACTTGCTCAGCGACATGTCCTATGGGTTGTCGCCCGAGTTGGAGGACCCGGCGTTGTCGCTGCAGCCCGGATCGCCCTTGCTTCGCAGCACCGGCCAACTACTCACAGAAAGCGAATGGACTCTTCTGCCGCAATGACGGCATGGCTGATCAGGAAATGTTGCGATTTAGTTGTAAAATGTGTTTACATTAACGCTTTATTGTCCTGGAAGTAAAAATGTTTGAGCAAATTGTTCCTGTTCTGTTGGAGCGCCATCGCCATAAAAAGGTCCGCAACACCACACAGTTTGACTTTGCGGCCCGTTTCCACATTGCTTACGTGACGCTGCACGAATTTGCCCGTGCAGGAGCCACTTACCCCATCGTTTTTCTGGAAGACAAGCCCAACGATGGCTTTCGTCCGGTGGTCCTGATGGGGCTGCAGCCCGGTGAGAACCTGTTTGTGGGTACCGACGGCAGCTGGAATGCCTCTTACATCCCGGCCATGATTCGACGCTATCCCTTTGCACTGAGCAAGGGCTCTGAAGACGGCCGCTTTGTGGTGTGCGTGGACGAGGCCAGCACCTTGCTCAGTGACACCGAGGGTGCGCCCATGTTTGACGACAAGGGTGAGCCCACCCAGGTGATCGAAAATGTCAAACGGTACCTGGCCGAGTTGCAGCAAATGGACCGGATGACGCAGGAGTTCACTCGCTTCCTGCAATCGCAGAATCTGCTGACGCCGCTGAACATGCGAGTCAATGCCACCGCGCAGGCACGCAACATCACCGGCTGCTATGTGATCAATGAAGAGCGCCTCAACGCCTTTTCTGATCAGCTGTTCCTGGAGGTGCGAGGCAAGGGCTACTTGCCGGCCATCTATGCGCACCTGATGTCGCTGCCCCAGATCGAGCGGCTGATTCAGCTCAGCAAGGCCAAAACCCCGTCGGCTGCACCGGCCGCGGCTGCGGCCCCGACGGTGGCCCCCGAAGCCGTACAAGAGGCCCCGGCCGAGGCCAAGCCCGCGGGACGCAAGCGCCGAAATGACAAGCCGACCGCCTGAGGTCCGGGTTTCGCGGCGGCCGGCTGGGCGCCTCCTGTCCAGCCTGGTGTGGGTGGCCTTTGTCGGCTGCGCACCGTGGGTCGGCGCGCAACCGGTGCCGGACAGTCAGGTCCTGCGCAATCCGCTGACGCCTCGCACCCTGGCTCAGGCTTTGGTGGTGCGCAACCTCGAGCTGGCCTATGGGCGCGAGTCGGTGGCCATCGGCCAGTCCCTGGCGACGGCCGAGGCGGCGCTCTATGAGCCGATATTGTTCTCCACGCTCAAGCGCTCGAGCATCCAGCGTCAACGCACCACCGAGGAAAAGAGCAGCAACATCTTTGTCCAACAGGACAATGTGCTCGACGAAGACGGCCACACGGCCGAGGCGGGTGTGCGCCAGCGCCTGCCCACCGGTGGCGAGCTCAGTCTGAGTGGGCGCCACGCCCAGCGCAGCAGCAACGTGTTGACCAAGAGTGCCCCGCCCGTGACCCTGGAGATCAACTCGGCCATGGTGCTGACCTTCAAGCAGCCTTTGTGGCGAGGCAGTGGCGTGGCAGTCACCGAGACCGACAAGCGCGTGTCTGAACTCGAGGCCCAAGTGGCCCAGTGGCAGTACCTGCAACAGCTCAACAAGGTGTTGGCCGAGGGCCTGTCTCTGTACTGGCAGGTCGAGGTGGCTGCGCAGGCGGTGCGGCTGCGCGAGCAACTGCTTGCAGCCACCGACCAGTTGGCCAAGGATGCACAGGCCCGCATCGAGGCAGGCAAGATGGCTCCTCGTGCCAGCCTGGAGCTGGCCCGTGCCCGACTGATGCGCGAGGCCGAGCTCGGGCGTGCGATCCAAACGCGGGACGAACTCAAGCTGCGCCTGCTCAGCAGTTTGGACGTCGATGCTGCCCTGATCGCCCAGCTTGAGCTCGACGCCCAGGCCGTACCGCCCGATTCGGCGCTTCGACCCGCTGACGAGGCGCTGGCACAGTGGGCGCCATTTCAGGTCGCCCGTCTGCGCAAGCGCCAAGGTGAGTTGCGCTTGATTTTTGCTGATAACCAGCGCCGGCCGGCGGTGGACCTCGTCTTCTCGCACACCAGCGCGGGCTTGGCCAATGCCAACTGGCGATCGGCTTGGGGCCGTGTGCGCGACAACACCTATCCCGAGTGGTATGTCGGTCTGAATGTGGAGCTCGGCGCGCTGGGTAACCGCCGTGCCGATGCACAGTGGGTCGCTCAGGTCAGGCGGGTGGAGCAATCGGAGACGGAAATGTCGGCCATCCGCCAAACCTTCCTCAACGACCGTCAGTCCAAGCAGCGGGCGCGAGACCAACTGCAGCGGGAGACCGTTTTGATGCAGGCCGAGGTCAACACGCGGCAGTTGCTGCTCGACGATGAGCGCCAGCGTTTTCAGGTCGGAATGGGCCTGCTGTCGAACCTGCTGCAGGCCGAGCAGGACCTGCTCGAATCGCGCCTGCGCGTGGCCGACGCGCGCGGCCGCCTGGAAACCGCCCGTCTGGCCCTTTTGCTGGCCGACGGCACTTTGCTGGCCTCCTACGGCATCGACACCCCCTTGCCCTCATCGCCATGAACTGTTTGCCATTTCTTCCTCAGCGTGGACGCACTTCGGTCGCTCTGGTGCGTGCCGCCCTGCTGCCCGCCCTGTTGGGTGCCGTCCTTTCTGCAAAGGCCACCGAATGGGTGGGCCTGGCCTACCCCTTGGCCGACGTGCAGGTCAGCGCCTCTGTGGCGGGGCTGGTTCAGGTCATCAATGTGCGACCTGGCCACCTGGTCAAGTCCGGCGATGTCTTGATCGAGCTCGACAGGGCATCGCAGCAGATTGAACTGCGCCGCCGACTTGTCTTGCTCGATGATGACAGCGAATTGCAGACCGCGCGCATGCGGCTGCGAGCCCTTGAGGATCTGTTGCAGATGACCGAGGCCGTGGCGCGTGCCGGCCAGTCTGTCTCCAAAGAGGAGCTGATCAAATCGCGGATGGAAAAGGTCGTCGCCGAAGGTCGGGTTCAGCAGTTGGTGGCGCAAAAAGCGCGCGAGCGGGTCGAGTATGAACAGGCCCAACTTGAGCTTTATCAAAGAACGGTGCGCGCCCCCATGGCTGGCGTGATCGTGGATGTGCCGGTGGATGTGGGTGAGTGGGCCAAGCCCGGTGATGTGATGGTCCGCCTGGCCGATATCTCCCAGGTGGAATTGCGGCTGAATCTGCCGCAGGCCGCCGCCGCCCGCTTGGCCCTGGGCGGCCGGGTGTCGGCCCGCTTCGAGGCGCCCGCCTCTCAGTTGCAGGCCACGGGTGTGGTGAACTTCGTCTCGCCCCTGGCCGACAGCGCCAGCGGTCTGGTGGACGTGCGCATCCGTTTTGACAATCCCAGGGGACAGATTCGTCCCGGTGCCAAGGCCGTGATTCGCGCCGTGGGCGCGCCCTCCTGAGCCGACGTCCATGAGCGAGCAAGACCATGGCGGCGCGACCCGCGCCCGGCAGCCGGCTGAACTGATCGACGCCCTGCTGGGGCTGCTGGCCTTACCGCGCACCGGCGAGTTTTATGCGCAATACGCAGAGCTGGTGCGTGGGCTGTGTCGGGCCGAGGCGGTGTTGGTGGTCGATGCGACAAGCCTTCAAGAGGGGCGTTCAGAAGGCGTTGCCATTCGTTTGGGCCAGGACGGTGCAGCGCAGGATCTGCAGGACCTGGCCCGTGAGTTCACGGCGGCGCGCTGGCAGGCCAGCCAGGCTCAGGGCTACAGCCACGACACCTACCGCAAATCAGACGGCCTGGGCTGCGTGATGCTGCTGGTGCGCTTGCTCGACGTGGTGCCCAGCGCGCTGCTGATCAGTCTGCCCGAGCGTGATCGGGCTTATCTGAAAGAAGCTTTGGTACGGGCTCTGCTGGTCAAGGACTTACGGCCGCAGGCGCCGTCCTCGGCGTCGGCGTTGGCCACCGTGCCGGCTGTGCCAGAGCAGGCGGGCTTGCTGGACGTGCTGGGCTTGGCCACCGAGGTGCTGCAGGCGCCGCGCTTTGGCGCGGCGGCCCTGGCGCTGGTTAACGGCGCGGTACGCACCTTGGGGCTGCGACAGGCGGTGCTGTGTTGGCGGTCGGCCGCTGATGCCGAGGTGCTGGCCATCAGCCACATCGACCGATTCGAGTCGACCTCGCGCCTGGTGATGGCGCTCAAGGCCGCCGCCGCTGAGGTGTTGGCCACCGACCGCGTGATCGCTTTGGATCGGCAGATCGATTCGGAGCAGTCCGGCGGTGCTTGGCCCGCGCACGGGGCTTTGCTCGAGGGCCTGGAGGGCGTGCGTCATCTCGCCAGCTTGCCCATGCGCGACGGCTCGGGCCAAACGCAGGCTGTACTGATCACCATGAGCGATGAGCGGGCCTTGACGGACGACCAGATCAATCAGGCGCTGCTGATGCTCGAAATGATCTATCCCCGTCTGGCCGACACCCGCTGGCGGGATGCCAACTGGTTCAAGCAGATGCGTCAGTCCCTGCTGCATCGCCTGGAGTTGTTGGTCGGTCCTGGGCGGCCTTGGCTCAAGTTCGGTGCCCTGGTGACCTCTGTGTTGGTGCTGGCCATGCTTTTTGTGCAAGTGCCTTACCGGGTGGAGGCCAGCGCCCAATTGATCACGGACAGCACCCGCCTGATCACCTCTCAAAATGACGGCCGACTGCTCGAAGTCTTGGTCGACGTGGGCGATACCGTCACCCAAGGCCAGCCCCTGGCGCGGCTAGACACCACAGATTTGCAGCAGCAGCAAGCCGAAGTGCTCTCTGAGATTCAGCGCTACGCAGCCGATGAAGACAAAGCCCGCGCCGGCGGTGCCTTGGCTGAGATGCAGGTGGCTAAAGCGCGCCGTGTGCAGTCAGAGGCTCGGCTCAAGCGCGTGGCTTACTTTTTACAGCAGGCGCGCACCGAGGCCCCCTTCGACGGCGTGGTGGTCGAAGGCGAGCGGCGCAATCTGCTGGGCTCGTCGGTCAGGCGCGGTGACAAGCTCTTTCGCATCGCCCAGGTCCGCGATCTGTACGTGGTGATGCAGGTGCCCGAGCACGCCATCCGCGAGTTCAGCGGCGACGCCCCGGCCGAGTTGCTGCTGCTGAGCCAGCCAGATCAGCCGATTCGCCTAAAGATCTCTAGCTTTGTGCCCATGGCCCAGGTCAAGGGCGAGGAGGGCAATCAATTCGTGCTCAAGGCCCAGATCCTGGACCCGGTGGCGCCCTGGTGGCGACCCGGCATGACGGGTCTGGCCAAGATCGAGGCAGGCACACGCAACATCAGCTGGGTGCTGTTTCACCGCACCATTGACAAACTGCGGCTGTGGCTTTGGTGGTGAGGCAGGCCTGGCGATGAGACGCGTTGATCCAATTGAGTGTGTGGGCCCGACCTGCGCCCTATCCGCATAACCGACATGTCCGGAGCCATCTACAGTGACGCCTGGTACCGCATTGCCGATGCGCGGGTCAGCCTGCTGCCCGGCGTTCGAACCAGCCGTCAGAGCTACCGAGGGCAGCCCTGGGTGGTGCTGGAAGACGCCTATGCCCATCGCTTTTTCCGCATTACGCCCGAGGCCCATGATTTCCTGCTGACGCTGCACCAAGGCGTCACGGTGGATGCGGCCTGGCAGGCCTATTTGCGCGCCCACCCCCAGCGCGCGCCGGGTCAGGAAGAGGTGGTGCAGTTGCTGTCGCAGCTGCATGTCTCGAACTTGCTGCATTTCAGCGATGGCGCCAACAGCATCGAGATAGACCGGCGCGCCCGCGAAGTCCGCGGCAAAGAGCTGCGCAACAAGCTCATGTCGTTTCTGTACTTCCGCATGCCGATCTGGGACCCGGACGATGCGCTGACCGCCATGGACAAGGCGCTTCGGGCGGTACCCATGTGGCTGATGGTGCTGGTGTGCCTGGCGGTGGCCGTAGCCGGGGGCTCGGCGGTGGTGGCCGACTGGCATCTCGTGGGGGACCGTGCCCAGGGTGCATTTGCCTGGGCCAACCTGCCCTGGTTGTATCTGTGCATGGCCGTGATGAAGGTGGTGCATGAAATCTGCCACGGCCTGGTTTGCAAGCGTTATGGGGGCAGTGTCCACACCTTCGGCCTGATGTTTTTGGTGACCACGCCGCTGCCTTATGTCGATACCACCGCGAGTTGGGCCTTCCCGAACAAGTGGCACCGCATGTTGGTGAGCTCGGCGGGCATGCTGGCTGACCTCTTCATGGCCGGACTGGGGGCTTTGGTGTGGGCGGCGACCGGGCCGGGCTTGGTCAACAGCCTGGCGTTTAACGTGATGCTGATTGGATCGGTGTCGAGCCTGCTCTTCAACGGCAATCCCTTGTTGCGCTTTGACGCCTATTACGTGTTGGCCGACGCACTGGACATCCCGAATTTCTATCAGAAGTCCCAGCAGTATTGGTTTTATCTGGCCGACCGTTATCTGCTGGGCAGCCATGCGGCACGCTCGCCGGTGGACGTTTCCAGCGAGCGCAAATGGTTCCTGATGTATGCCCCGGTGAGTCTGGTCTACCGGCTGATCGTGTCCTACGCCATCGTGCTGTTCGTGATGGACCTTTGGCTGGGACTGGGCCTGGTGATGCTGGTGCTGACGGTCTACATGCTGCTCCTGGCGCCCGCCTGGAAGGGCCTGAATCACCTGTTTGGCGCGCAGGTGCAGGCCCATCGTTGGCGGGCTTGGACGGGCGCGGGTGGCTTGGCGGGCGCGGTGGCCGTGCTGGTGTTTGCCGTGCCTTGGCCGCATTCCATCATGGCCCAGGGCGTGGTCCAGATGAGTCGCTTTTCCGTGCTCTATGCGCCGATCGACGCTCGCCTGGAGCGCGCCGTGCTCGGACACGGCCAAACCGTGGCTTCAGGCACGCCGCTGATGTGGTTTGACGTCACGGCGCTGCGGCTGGATATGGAGCAGACCCTGCGGGAGCGCGATGAGTTGCTGGCCCTTGAGCGGGCGGCGCTGTCGCGCCAAGTGGTGGATCTGCAACCCCTGGTCGAGCAGCGCCTGGCCAAAGAGCAACGTTTGCTTGAACTGCAAAGCCGGCTGAGCAAGGCGGTCGTGCGGGCGCCACACGCGGGCCGCTATGTGGCGCTCGAAGGGGCAGAGCGTCAGGGCGCCTGGCTCAGTCAGGGCACCGAGGTGGGCCATGTGCTCGACCCCTCCCAGGGATTTCAGTTTGTGGCGGTGGTCTCGCAAGAGCGCGCCCGTGAACTGTTTGCCTCACCCGTGGGCGAGATCAATTTGCGGGTACTCGGTCAGGCCGACCAGCTCATTGCGGTCGAGCGCGTGGTCCTGCTGCCCTACCAGCTCGACAAGCTGCCATCGGCGGCCCTGGGCTGGTTGGGCGGCGGTGACTTGGCCGTGTCGAATCAGGATGCCAAGGGTGAAAAGGCCGCCGAGGAGTTTTTTGAAGTGCGCCTGACCCTCAAGCCCGACCCGGCGTCCGGCGTGGTTCTGGCCCACGGCATGCGCGGCGTGCTGCGTCTGGCGCTGCCGCCGAGCTCGCTGTACGAGCGCATCAATGAGGCAATGCGCCAGTTGGTCCAAAAGCGCTATCGCTTGGGATGAGTTCAGCAGCCGGTCTCCGCCGAGAATCGTGGCACCCGCCTCGGGGGCTGCAGGCTGAGCGGGCCTGGTTGCCCATCTGGCGAGAGCGCTGGCGACGCCTGAGCGGTTCGGCCGCCCGGCAAACCGAAGAGGACATGCTGCGCGTCAAGCTCAGTGTTGAGCAGGCGCAAGGTTTCTCGGCCGAGGCCCTGACTGCCGAGCTCAAGCAACTGTCGCAGCGCCTGCGCTATACCGGTGCACTGGCTCCCGAGGGCGGGCCGCTGCGCCCTGTGTGGTTCGAATTGCGCGCCCAATTGCTGGGTCTTTGGTGCGTCAGTGCCCAGCGTGTGCTGGGTCTGAAAGCCCACGACACCCAAATTCGGGCCGCACTGGAAATGCACAACGGCCACCTCGTTCAGTTGGCCCCTGGTGAGGGCAAGACTTTGGCCATCGGCCTGACGGCCGCGCTCTATGCCAGCGCCGGACGGCCTTGCCACGTGATCACCTCCAACGACTACCTGGCCGCGCGTGACGCCGAACTGATGGCGCCGCTGTTGGCCCAGGCCGGCTGGCGCGCCGTGGCTGTGGTCAGTGAGACGCCGCCGCAAGACCTGGCGGGCGCCTATGCCGCCGAGGTGGTTTACGCCACCGGCAAGCAGCTGCTGGCCGATTACCTGCGCGACAACTTGCTGTTGGGCGGCGCCAAAGACCCGATGGGCCGACGCCTGTGGGAGATGAAGCGTCCAGAGCAGGCGTCGCGGCCGGTTGGGCGCGGATTGTGGGTGGCCATCGTCGATGAGGCCGACAGCGTCCTGATTGACGAGGCCACGACGCCGCTCATCATTTCGTCAGCCGACGATAACCCCATGCTGGTCGAGGCGGTGTTGGCCGGCAAGAAAATTTTTGAAAGCCTGCAGCCCGATCAGGACTATGTGGTTAAGACTGAGCCCGTGACCGACATTCGCTTTACCGAGGCAGGCAAGCGGCGCATTGACGACATGGCATTCATGCTGCCGCCTTTTTGGCGTTTTCCAGAGCGTTCGCAAGGCATGGTGTCACTGGCCATCATGGCCAAGCACGTGTACCTGCGCGACCGCCATTACCTGGTCGACGAAGAGGGCAAGGTGGTCATCGTTGACGAAAAGAGCGGCCGTGTCATGGCTGGGCGCTCCTGGAGTCATGGCATTCATCAAGCCATCGAGGCCATGGAGGGTCTGGAGCTGAGCAGTCCGCCCAAGACCTCGGCGCGCATGACCTTTCAGACCTTTTTCAACCGCTACCACCGCCTGTGCGGCGCCAGCGGCACCTTGCAAGGCATTGCCGGCGAGCTGCGCCAGACTTATGGGGTCGAAGTCGTGCCGGTGGCGCCGCGTGTGCCCAGCCGTCTGCGCATTGCGCCGCTGCGAACCTTTTCGCGGGCGGATCAACGCATGGCCGCTTTGATCGACGAGTTGCTGGCCTGTCACGAGCGCGGCTTGCCTGTGTTGGTGGGTACGCGCAAGCTGGCCGATACCGAGCGTCTGTCGCAGGCACTGGCTTTGCGCCAGGTGCCCCACCAAGTGCTCAATGCCAAGCACCACGCGCAAGAGGCGCGCATTGTCGAGCGGGCCGGCCAGTGGGGCGCGGTCACGGTCTCGACCAATATGGCCGGGCGTGGCACCGACATCATGGTGCCCGCCGACGTGGCTGCCCAGGGGGGGCTGCAGGTGCTCATGTGGGAGCCCCATGAGGCCACCCGCATCGAGTGGCAGCTCTACGGCCGATCGGGGCGGCAGGGCGCTCCGGGTGCGGCGGTCGGGTTTGTTTGTCTCTATGATGAGCTCCTTGTGCAGGGGCTGGGCAAACTCTACGCGCGACTGGTCCCGGTGCTCACACCGCTGCTGCTGTTGCCTGGTGTGCTGCCGCGTTTGGTCTGGTGCGCGCAGGCCATCACTCAGTGGAAGGCTGCCAAGCAGCGCAAGCGGCTGGCCGAGCGCGAGCGCAAGACTGCCAGCCAACTGTCGTTTTCCGAATAAAGCAAGCCACGGGATTTTTCATGCCGCTCATCAAAATCAACGGTTTGACCTACGAGTTCGACAAGCTCGACGAGGAGGCCAAGGGCCACCTGCGTTACCTGGCTTTCATTGACGCCGAGCTCGAGCAGATGGGCATGCGCATGAATGTGCTGAAGATTTCGCGCGATCAGATTGGCCAGCGCCTGGACGCGGCCTTGTTGCGTCAAAGTGTGGCCGAGTCACCGCCGGAGTTGGCGCAGAAACCTCAGACTGAGAGGGACGCCAGCGCATGAGTGAGGCCTTTGAGACCTCGGTGGCCCCTGACATGCCGCAGGTGCATGACTGGTTGGCCAGACTGCGCCTGCAACAAGGCTTGGATGCCGCCCGCCATGCGCTGCGCATGCTGCGCCTGCGCCACCCCGACCATGCGGGCGTACAAGAGTTGGCCGACTGGCATGACCCGCAGTGGTGGCAGCCGCTGGAGTTCGGCGGCATACGCTTGGAGCGGCGCGCGCCGGAGCACTTTGACTTTGTTTGGTCATTGGTGCTCGATCGGGACTTTTCGGCCAAGCTCAAGCATATTCCGGAGGACCTGACGGCGCGCGATTTATTGCACATCCTGACTCAGGACCACACGACCCTGTTGCCAGACAGTCGCAGCATTCAGTGGGTGATCTTCAAGGGCGCGCAGCCGATCGGCCTGGCCATGTTTGTGAACATCAACTTTCGCAACCGGACGGCCGAGCACATCATGGGACTGCTGCCAGGGCACGACCGTTCCGTGCTGGTGGGTGATGCCTATTGCGCCACCTTGATGTTTGCATTCAATTGCCTGGGCATGAACAAGGCGGTGGGGCTGATTTACGGCAGCAACCGGGAGGTGGCCGAGCAGCAAGAAAGGCTGGGTTTTGTGCGTGAGGGCCTGCTGCGGCAGGCCGTCTGGAACGAGGCGCAGCAAGGCTATGAGGACCTGCTTCAAATCGCACTGCGGCGGGAAGATTTTGACCACAACCGGGTGCTCCAAGGCATTCGTCGACGTCGGCCGCACGATGCCATGTTTGAGCGCCAGCGCCAATGGCCGCGCTATCCGCTCAAGCCAATTCCGGGATAAACGCTTTGAGGTAATCGAGGCTCAGATCGTAGGACAGGATGATCCGCTCCTGCGTTCCTCGATGGACCACGCTGTGTAGAAGTGGTCCGCCATCCTTGAAGGCCAGCAACTGGCCAGTGACCCAGGTTCGCGTCTCGGACCCTACGGTGATCTGGCACCCCGGGTCCTCCACCAGACACAGGTGCACGCGCAGGAAGTCCGGTGTCCAGCCCCGATGAGGGTTGATCACGGAGCCCGGGATCAGGCGGCTGACAAACACATTTCGCAGGTGGCCCTGGTTTTCCAGCGGTGCAATGGTGCTGGAAGTCACCGGCAGCTTGCTGCGAAACATGAGCACCAGCGGGGCCATGTCGATGGCCAATTGGTCTTTGGACAACTCGATGTGCTCGCCCTGAAAGATCGACAGCGGGAACGCGTCCCAGGTGTTGTTGTAGAGGTTGGCGTACTTGGGGTAGGGCATGAAAGGCCGGAACTGCGGGATAAAGCGCAGGATCTCCTCCCGGATGTCGGCCGCTTTGGCCAGCACATCGAGTGCCCAGGGCAGGCGGTGCAGTTGACTGTCCCAGAAGGGGCGCTGGCTGGCTGGCGTGGCGTCGTCAGGTCGTTGCATGTTGAAAATGAACGTGGCTTTTCAAGGGTGCGCTGTTTGTCGGGCCGGCTGTCTACCAATAGAGGCCCCAGGCGCCTTCTCTTTGAAGGGCATGACACTGCAGCATGATGCGTGGGACCGGTTCGCCCAGGGGGTGCAGGACGGCTTGGTGCTGCATGAGCCCATCGTGCAGCGCCATGTGCCCCAATTGATAGGGGTGGAACAGGGTCTGATCGCCGACCCACAGCCGCAGGCCGGCACCGGCCGGCAGCGACAGCGCCAGGGTGATGGTGAGCACGTCTTGCGAGCTGGGCTGGCTCAGTCCAAAGACCTGCCTGAACTGCAGGTCCACATGTCGGCTGGCCACTTCTTTGGCGAACAGGGGGTGTGGCAGGTGAATGTGAAACCCGGGCAGCGCTGCCTCGTCGCCCAGGCAGCGTGCCGGCTGGCCCATGGCCAGCGTCAGTGCCTGGCAGCACCGCTCGAGCAAAGGCGTAAAGTGCTTTGCGATGAGCTGGTTGTTCTGTTTTCTGAGCGCAGCCTGGTGGTAGGCGCGCTTGCCGCCAAGTTGCGGGTCGTCCCGCACGGCATCCAGATAGGCCGCCAAACCCAGGGTGTAGAAAGGCAGATGCGAATCGCGGCGGGTCCAGTGCGGGCGCAGCGCCAGTACTTGGCTGGCCCACCGTTGGCATTCCTCCTCGCTCAAGACGGGCAAGGACTTGACGGCAAGTACTGCGTCCATGGCTGTGGCGTGTTCAATCGGGCCGCCTTGGCTGGGCCCGTGGTCGGTGTGGTTCATCGGTCGCGGGGTCTTTGGCATGGCCCGCAATGGCCAGCCGCTGTTCCCCGGCCATGAGTTTAAGGGCCCTGATCCCGACGGGCACGGCGGTGCTTGCATGGAGGCGCCTGGGTGCGGGCAAGCACGCCAGTGTCCTTGACAGCGGCGCCCCCTTGGCTGCCCTACACTGCAAGCATGGTTCGACTGTCTGTTCTTGATTTGTCGCCGATCGCCCAGGGCGCGACTGCGGCGCATTCGTTTCGCAACTCTTTGTCGCTGGCGCGGCACGCCGAGCGGCTGGGCTATGAACGCTATTGGCTGGCCGAGCACCATGGCATGCCGGGCATTGCCAGTGCGGCCACGGCGGTGCTGCTGTCGCATATTGGCAGTGGCACGTCGAGTATCCGCATCGGCGCCGGTGGCATCATGTTGCCCAACCACAGCCCTTTGGTCATTGCCGAGCAGTTCGGCACGCTCGAGTCGCTGTTTCCGGGGCGCATTGACCTGGGCCTGGGCCGTGCGCCGGGCTCGGACATGCAAACGGCGCGGGCCTTGCGGCGCAACCTGCAGTCCGACTCGGACGAGTTCCCGCAAGATGTGTTGGAGCTGATGGACTACCTGTCGGCTTCGCCACGCCAGCCGGTGCGGGCGGTACCGGGCACTGGCCTGGAGATTCCCATCTGGATTTTGGGCTCGAGCCTGTATGGCGCGCAGTTGGCCGCGATGCTGGGTCTTCCCTTTGCGTTTGCCTCGCATTTCGCACCGGCGCAAATGATGGACGCCATCGCGATCTACCGCGAGCGCTTTGAGCCTTCGGCCCGCCTGGCGCGGCCGCATGTGATGCTGGGCTTCAATGTGTTTGCGGCCGACACCGACGAACAGGCCCAGCTGGTGGCCACTTCGGCGCAGCAGGCCTTCATCAACTTGCGCAGTGGCCGGCCAGGGCAGCTTCCGCCACCGCGCCCAGGCTACTGGCAGCAGCTCGGTGCGCCCGAGCAGTCTCTGCTGCGTAACTTGCTGTCGTGCGCGGCCATTGGCTCGCCCGAGACGGTGCGTGAGCAGATGCTGGCCTTCGTCGAGCGCACCGGCGCCGACGAGCTGATGATCGCCGGCCAGATCTTTGATCATTCGGCGCGTTTGCGCTCCTACGAGATCGCCATGCAGGCTGCGACGGCTGTGACCGCCTGAAGGGCCTGGGCTATTGCAGGCGCTGCGCCTTTGCCGGTGCTGATGTCGGTGCGTTGAGGGACCGCCTTCGCCACTGGGCGCTGGGTGTTTTCGTGGGAGCCGAGCCCTCGCGGCGATGGGGCACTTGATCAACGGCTGCATCGCGCCGAGGGCGGCGCTCCCACCCCCCTCCAAGAGAGCCCTGCCCGCGCGACGGTGCTGTGGATGTTTTCGTGGGAGCCGCGGCGGTGGGGTCCTCGGTCAAGCACAGACCCTGAATTCAGGCGGCTGCGCGTTGCAGTCGATCGCGCACGCCGTCCCAGGCAGCGCCGGTGGGCACTTGCTCGACCCAGATTTCGGCCACGCCCAGGGCGTCGAGTTCGCGCAGCACCGCAAAAAGTTGGTGGGCTGCCGCGGCCGGGTCGCGTGACTGCTCGCGCCAGATCAGCCCTGGATGGGGGGCCTGCGGCTCTTTCTGACTCCACAGGCCGATGTCGCTTGCAGCCGCGTGGGCTTGTTCGGTCAGGGTGTACAGGTGCTGCGCCAGTGCGGCCGCGCTCAACAGCCGCACCCGCGCCCGCGGCGCGTAGTGTGACTCGAGCGTTCCGGAGGCCCGCGGTGCGGCCTGCCCGATTTGCTCGGCCGTGGCCAGGGCTTGGCCACAGGCTGCCTCGATTTGGCTGGGCGTGATTTGTCCGGGCCGCAGCAGCACCGGCGCCCCTCGTGTGCAGTCCACGATGGTCGATTCAATCCCCACCTCACAGGCGCCGCCGTCGAGCACCAGCAGGTCCGGGCCGAATTCGTCTCGCACATGG
>JAXITB010000015.1:0-16650 GCA_034680305.1 Polaromonas sp.
ATGGCCAAGGCGGCCACGATGATGAGCACCCCCTCGAAACCCGATGAAAAGTATTCGGCCTTGTGGTGCCCGTACGGGTGGTCTTCGTCGGCCGGCCGCTCGGCAATGGTGACCATGGCCAGGCCAAACACCGCACTGGCCAAATTGACCAAGGACTCCATGGCGTCAGACAGCAGCCCCACCGAATCGGTCAGCCACCAAGCGGCCGTCTTCAGTCCGATGGTGATCACAGCAGCCACCACCGAGGCCATCAGCAGGCGCCGTGGGGTGAGCCATGCGGTGGGAAGATTCATGGCTTCATGTTAGCGCCTGGGCGGACTGATCCATGCCCGGTTGGCCGGGCCCAACCTGCAGACGCAATGGCCGGCTTCAGGGGCAGCCACCCTGCAGCGCCACTTCAGTTGAGCGTGACTCGCGCGAACTTGCGTTTGCCGACCTGAACCACATAGGTGCCGGCTTCGAGCTTGAGCCCCTTGTCGCTGACCGCGCTGGAGTCGATGCGGACACCGCCACCTTCGATCAAGCGGTTGGCCTCACTGGTCGACGGCGCCAAGCCAGCCGCCTTGAGCAACTGGGCAATGCCCAGGGGAGCGCCAGACAGCGCGACTTCCCCGATTTCATCGGGCACCCCGCCTTTGCTGCGATGGATGAAATCTTGCTCAGCGGCCTCGGCCGCCGACGCACTGTGAAAGCGGGTGGTGATCTCCTTGGCGAGCATGACCTTGGCCTGCTTGGGATTGAGCCCGCCGGTGACCTGCCCCTTCAGGGTCTCGATTTCGGCCATGGACTTGAACGACAGCAGGGTGTACCAGCGCCACATCAGATCGTCAGAGATCGACAGCACCTTGGCAAACATGGTGTTGGCGTCTTCGGCGATGCCGATGTAGTTGTTCTTGGACTTGGACATCTTGTCCACGCCGTCCAGGCCTTCGAGCAGCGGCATGGTCAGAATGCACTGCGGCTCCTGGCCGTACTCCTGCTGCAGGTGACGCCCCATGAGCAGGTTGAACTTCTGGTCGGTGCCACCGAGTTCCAGGTCGCTCTTGAGGGCCACCGAGTCATAGCCCTGCATCAGGGGGTAAAGGAACTCATGGACCGAAATCGGGGTGCCGGCCTTGAAACGGTCGTGGAAATCATTGCGCTCCATCATGCGCGCCACCGTGTACTTGGCGGCCAGTTGAATCATGCCCATAGCGCCCAATGGAAGCGACCACTCACTGTTGTAACGGATCTCGGTTTTCTGGGGGTCCAGCACCAGGCTGGCCTGCCGGTAGTAAGTTTCGGCGTTCGCCTTGATCTGTTCGGGCGTGAGCGGCGGGCGGGTGCTGTTGCGCCCGGACGGGTCGCCGATCAGGCTGGTGAAGTCGCCAATCAGAAAAATTACCTGGTGGCCCAGGTCCTGAAGCTGCCTCATTTTATTGAGTACCACCGTGTGGCCCAGATGGATGTCCGGTGCGGTTGGATCGAGCCCGAGCTTGATGCGCAGCGGCTGGCCCGATTGCTCAGAGCGCACCAGCTTGCGCACCCAATCGTTCTGGGGAATCAGTTCCTCACAGCCACGCAGGGTCACCGCCAGGGCCTGTCGGACACCCTCAGAAACAGTCAAATCAGGGGGAAGGTCTTGATTCATAAGGATTTTCAGGGATTCCAGCGAGGGGGTAGGCAAAGCTCGCCAGACCACTATAATGCCCAACTCGTTTCAGATTCAGCCGGGGTCTTACATATTGTAGGGTGGTCATCCACCGACCCAGGTGCTGAAGTCGTCGCTATCGGAACCGTGTTTTGAAACTGCAAGTCTTGTCACAGTCGATCGCCAGCGCGCTGGCCATGCTCAGGCAGCACCCGCGTCGGGTGACTGGCGCATTGGCCGCTTTGCTGCTGGGAACCGGCGTCACCGCCTTTGGCGTGGCCCCGCTGGCGCCTGACGCCGCCGATCTGCCCGTGACCGAAGTGGTGGAGGTGGTGCAGCCCATGGCCATGGCGCAGCAGACCGACGCTTTGCTGGCCCACCGCTTCAACCTGTATCGCACCGAAGTCACGCGCAGCACCGACACGGCCGACAGCCTGCTGAGTCGGCTGGGCATCAATGACGCCGCAGCCGCCGCCTTTTTGCGCAAAGACGCCTCGGCCCGCAGCCACATCTTCGGCCGCAGCACCCGCACGGTCACTGCAGAAGCCAATGACGACCAGCAGTTGCTCAAGCTGACCATGCGCTGGCCCACCGAAGACCAAAATTTCTTCAAGCGCTTGGTCATCGAGCGTCAGGGCAGCGGCTTCGTCTCGCGCATCGAGACCGACCGCTACAGCCGCTCTTCCCGGATGGCCGCTGGCCCGATTCAAAAGTCGCTGAGCCAGTCGGTCGAAAGAGCCGGTCTGGGGCCAGTTTTGGCTCAGCAACTGACCGAGATCTTTGGCGACGCCATGGACCTGTCGGCGGCCACCCGCAAGGGCGATCGCTTCAGCGCCTACTATGAAGTGCTGGAAGCCGATGGCGAGCCCCTGCGTACCGGTCGTGTGCTCGGCGCCGAATTGGTCTACGGCGGTCAGGCCCTGCAAGCCATGTGGTTCCGTGACGAAAGCAGCGCCAAGGCCGCCAAGAGCGAAGGTCGGGGCGCGTACTACAGCCTCGACGGTCGCGGCCTGCGCAAGAACTATCTGGCGCCCTTGGTCGACGGCCGAGTCACCAGTGGCTTTGCCATGCGGCTCAACCCAGTGCTCAATCGCATGAAGGCCCATCAGGGCATCGACTACGCGGCCCCACCCGGCACCCCAGTGCGGGCGGTCGGTGACGGCGTGGTGGAGTTTGCTGGCTGGCAAAACGGCTATGGCAACGTTGTCTTCCTCGAGCACAACAAAGGGCACAGCACGGTTTACGCCCACCTCAACAGCATCGCTGTCCGTCGTGGCCAAAAGGTCAGCCAGGGCCAACACCTCGGCGGGGTAGGCTCCACGGGCTGGGCGACCGGTCCGCACCTGCACTTCGAATTCCGCATCAATGGCGTCCACAAAGACCCATCGACCCACATGGCCCGCAGTGGTGGCAGCGCTCCTGTGCCTTCCGCAGCCATGCCCGCCTTCCGCCAGATGGCCAGCCAGATGCGCCAGCAACTGAGCGTGGCCGCCGCCCTGCAACCGGCTCCCGCCCAGTAAGCCGGCTGTGCCGGCGCCCGAGCGGCAGTCTGGGCCAACCGTGAGCAAGCCGCTCTTCATCGGTCTAATGTCCGGCACCTCGATGGACGGCATCGACGGTGTGCTCGCCGATTTTTCCAACACCACACGCATCTTGGCTCAGGCCAGTCGCGCCATGCCTGATGGGCTCAAGCAAGACTTGCTGAGCCTCAACAGCCCTGGCGACAATGAACTGCACCGCGCCGCCCTGGCCGCCAACGCCCTGACCGAGCTTTATGCACAGACGGTGCAAGACCTGCTGGCACAAGCCGAGAGGCGCGGCATCCCCAAGCAAGATATACGGGCCATCGGCGCTCATGGCCAAACAGTGCGCCATCAACCGCAGTCCTACGGTGGCCCCGGCTACACGCTGCAACTGAACAACCCGTCCCTGCTGGCTGAACTCACCGGTCTGGACGTGGTGGCTGACTTTCGCAACGCCGACCTGGCCGCAGGTGGTCAAGGCGCGCCGCTGGTCCCCGGCTTTCACGCCGCCCTGTGGGCCCGCCAGGGTGCCGATACCGCCATCCTGAACATTGGCGGTATCAGCAACCTAACCCTGCTTGCGGCCGCCGGACCGGTCAGTGGCTTTGACTGCGGGCCGGGCAATGCCCTGATGGATCATTGGTGTCAGCGCCATACCGGCCAGGCTTACGATGCGGGTGGCGCCTGGGCCGCCAGTGGACAGATCTTGCCCGACTTGCTGGCGCGGCTCCTGGATGAGCCGTTTTTCACGCAAAAGCCGCCCAAGAGCACTGGGCGCGACCTGTTCAATCCTGCGTGGCTGCAGGACAAGCTGGCCCAACAGGCCGACCCTCCACGTCCGCAGGATGTCCAAGCCACCTTGACGGCCTTGACAGCGCAGGTCTGCGCGCGCGAATTGCAGCGTCACCTGCCCGGCGCTGCCGAGTTGGTGGTATGCGGCGGCGGGGCACTGAACGCCGAACTGATGCGGCAGCTGCAAGCGGCGCTACCGAGCGTCCAGGTTCTTCCGAGCGACGAGCGGGGCTTACCGGCCCTGCAGGTCGAAGCGACCGCCTTTGCCTGGCTGGCCTGGTGCTGGTTCGAGCGCCGCCCAGCCAGCCTGACCGAGGTCACGGGCGCGCGCGCCGCTCGGGTCCTGGGTGCGCTCTATCCCGCCACACCATGAAAAAAGGGACCGCTTTCGGTCCCTTGATTCAGTGGCCAGCGCAGCCGCTCAGACCGAAAAGCTCGAGCCGCAACCGCAGGTGCTGCTGGCGTTGGGGTTCTTGATGACGAACTGGGCGCCCTGGAGGTCGTCCTTGTAGTCGATTTCGGCACCAGTCAGATACTGGTAGCTCATGGCGTCAATCAGCAGCGACACCCCATTTTTGGTCATGGTGGTGTCGTCGTCGTTGACGATTTCGTCGAAAGTGAAACCGTACTGGAAACCCGAGCACCCCCCGCCTTGCACGAACACCCGCAGCTTGAGCTCAGGGTTGCCCTCTTCAGCGATCAGCTCGGCCACCTTGGCAGCGGCCGCATCAGTAAAGACCAGCGGGTCAGGAAATTCGGTCGGAATGGTTTCAGCCACAGCGCTCATGGTGAGCTCCTAGAAAATGGGAATTGGGGATAATAGTACAGTAAATTGATCAAGCACATGGCTTTCATGCTCTTTGTGCAGACTCAGCCGGGTGCGCCACCTCAAACAGCCCCCAGACCATGAAAAAAGCCGCCGGGCTGCATGCACGGCGGCTTTGGGGTCGACAGACCGATCAGCGCTTGCTGAACTGCTTGCGACGACGGGCAGAGCGCAGACCCACTTTCTTACGCTCGACTTCACGAGCGTCGCGGGTCACGAAGCCCGCCTGGCTCAGAGCCGGCTTGAGCGTGGCATCGTAGTCGATCAGCGCGCGGGTGATGCCGTGACGCACCGCACCGGCCTGACCGGATTCGCCACCACCGTGCACATTGACCTGAATGTCGAAAGACTCGACATGGTTGGTCAGCACCAGAGGTTGCTTGGCAATCATGATCGAGGTCTCGCGGCCAAAATAGGCGGCGATGTCCTTGTCATTGATCGTGATCTTGCCCGAGCCCTTTTTCAGAAACACGCGGGCGACGCTGGATTTGCGCCGGCCGGTGCCGTTGTTCCATTCACCAATCATCTGAGCTCCTTAGATGTCCAACACTTTGGGTTGCTGGGCCGTGTGCGGATGCTCGGCACCGCCGTAGACCTTGAGCTTCTTGATCATGGCGTAGCCCAGGGGGCCCTTGGGCAGCATGCCCTTGACCGCCTTTTCAAGGGCGCGCCCGGGGTGCTTGGCCTGCATGTCGCGGAAGTTGGTGGCCGTGATGCCGCCCGGGTAGCCCGAGTGCCGGTAGTACACCTTGTCCAGAGACTTGGCGCCGGTGACTCGCAGCTGCGAGGCGTTGATGACGACGATGTAGTCGCCGGTGTCGACGTGAGGCGTGTAGATGGGTTTGTGCTTACCACGCAGACGGAGAGCCACTTCGCTGGCGACTCGACCGAGAACCTTGTTGGCTGCGTCAATCACAAACCACTCATGCACGACCTCAGCGGGTTTTGCGCTGAAAGTTTTCATGAATGTGCTCTTGATGAAAGATCCCCAGGGGGACCCAAAGGACATCTACTCCACGGTCGGTGCCCTTCTGGTGAGGGCCTCTTAGGTGGTGTTCGCCCCACCCGGCCTGCTGGCCCGGCGGCGCGTCTCCCGGCGGATGTCAAACGCTGAAGAACTGGGCATTATACGAATTTATGGCCTGATCAGGAAACTGGCCGGCCGCTGCGGTTAGCATCACCAGCATGTTCAGTTACCGCCACGCCTTCCATGCCGGCAACCATGCCGACGTCCTCAAACACGTCACGTTGCTGGCACTGTTGAAATACCTGACGCAAAAAGAGGCGCTGACGGTGATCGACACCCATGCCGGCGCTGGCCTGTACCGGCTTGACAGCGACCACAGCCACACCAGCGGCGAGGCCGGCGAAGGCGTGCTGCGAATGGCAACGGCCTTGCGGCAAAGCCCCAGTGAAGTGGCGCCCGCCATCGGGGACTACCTGGACCTGCTGGGCAGCCTCAATCCTGGCTTCCAGGCCTCGCACGATCCGGCCGCCCTGCGGGTGTACCCCGGATCACCCTTCATCGCTTCGCAATTTCTGGCGGGGCGCCACAAGCTCAAGCTGTTTGAACTGCATCCCACTGACTTTCGGGCGCTGTCAGGCAATATGGGACAGCTTGAACTGGGCCGCGGCGTGGCCTGCGCCATGCAGGATGGCTTTGAAGCCCTGCGCCCGCTGCTGCCGCCACCGTCGCGCCGGGCGCTGGTCATTTGCGATCCCAGTTACGAGATGAAAACCGATTACGGCCGGGTTAGCGTGGTGATCAGCGAAGCACTCAAGCGCTTTCCCACCGGCACCTACGCCATCTGGTACCCGCTCATCCCCAGGCCGGAGGCCCATGACCTGCCCAAAAAGCTCAAGACCCTGGCCAACCGGGCCGGCCGCCCCTGGCTGGACGCCACACTGACCGTCAAGGGCAGCAAGCTGGTCAAGAACGTGGAAGGCCAGACCGTTCGCCCCGGTCTGCCGGCCAGCGGCATGTTTGTCATCAACCCGCCCTACACCCTGCACGGCGAGCTGAAAACGGCACTGCCGCAACTGCAGCAATGGCTCGGTCAGGACCACAACGCGAGCCACAGCCTGAGCCAGGGCAGTTAAGTCAAGACAGCGGCCGCCAGGGGCCGGCTCAGCGCGCGCGCAGACGACCGATGATCTCGCTGACGGCCAGCGCCTGATTCATGGTGTAGAAATGCAGCCCCGGCACGCCGGCGGTGAGCAACTGATCGCACAGATCGGTCACCACATCCAGACCGAAGGCCTTGATGGACGCGGTGTCGTCACCGAAGGACTGCAGGCGCAGTCTTATCCAGCGCGGCACCTCGGCGCCACAGGCATCAGAAAACCGCAGCAACTGGGTCGAGCCGGTGATCGGCATGATGCCCGGCACCACCGGCACCTCGACGCCGTGCGCCAAGGCCTCGTCCACAAAGCGGAAATAAGCGTCGCTGTTGAAAAAATACTGGGTGATGGCCGAATCGGCGCCGGCCTGAATCTTGGAAGCGAAGGCCTGCAGATCGCTCTGGGGTGAGCGGGCCTGAGGATGCACCTCCGGGTAAGCGGCCACCTCGATGTGAAAGTGCCCGCCCGTTTCGGCCCGGATGAAGGCCACCAGATCGCTGGCGTACTGGAATTCACCGCCCGCACCATAGCCGCTGGGCAAGTCGCCGCGCAGCGCCACCAGGCGCCTGACGCCCATGGCCTGAAGCTGGGCCAGTTGCTCGCGCACGCGCGAACGGGTGGCGCCGACACAAGAAAAATGCGAGGCCGCCTCCACACCCTCGGCCAGGATCTCGCCGACCGTGGCAAACGTGCCCTCCTGGGTCGAGCCGCCCGCGCCAAAAGTGACTGAGCAAAACTGCGGCTGGTGGGCATAAAGCTGCTGCCGCACACTGCGCAGCTTGGTGGCTCCCTCTGCGGTCTTGGGCGGGAAAAATTCAAAGCTGATGGGTATGGCCTTCATGGCATGGTTCCTTCGATTTCGGTGCCTGCTCAGGTCTTGCGCTTGCGCCGGGCGGGACCGGGCTGACCATCGTGAGCGGCTTGTCTGTCGTCTTCGTCGGGAAAGGGTTTGATGCGCTCGCTGCGCGGCTGACGCTTGGGGGTTTGCCGTGCGGGCGCTGCAGGCAAGGACGCAGAGACCTCGGCCAACTTGCGGGCGTGGATTAAAAACTCCCGATTGCCGTCGCCGCCCTCAATGGGCGAGTCCAGCCAGGCCAACACCTGCAAGCCCAAGGACTCGCAACACTGACGCAGCCGTTGCTCAACCTGCGCAAACAGCGTCGGGTCCTTGACGATGCCGCCCTTGCCGACCTGACCCGGCTGCAGCTCGAACTGCGGCTTGACCAGCAAAACGGCATCACCGCCGACCTGGAGCAAGGGCACCATGGCGGGCAGCACCAGCGTCAGCGAAATGAAGGACACGTCAGCCACCAGCAGGTCAAAGGGCCGGTGCCACGACTCATCCACAGCGCCAACGGCACGGTCGTGCTGGGCCCAGAAGGCCTGCGGGCTGAGACTGCGCGCGTTCACCCCCTCGATGCAGACCACCCGCGCATCGGCACGCAGCTGAGGGTGAATCTGCCCCTGACCCACATCGATGCCGACGACCCGGACCGCGCCATGCTGCAATAAGCAGTCGGTAAAGCCACCGGTCGACTGGCCCAGATCAAGGCAAACCAGACCAGCGACATTGAGTCCACGGGCGGCCAAGGCCCCCTCGAGCTTGAGACCTCCGCGCGAAAGGTAGCGCGCCTCTTTGGTGTCACTCAGTTGGAGCTCTGCGCCTTCGGGCAGTTCGTCGCCGTTCTTGGCGATCGGCTTCCAGGCCTTGTCAGCCTCGCGCCAAAGCACGCCGGAGGCGATCAGGCGCTGCGCCTGCGAGCGGGTCGCAGCATGGCCGCGTTCGACGAGAAGGAGATCGGCACGCATGTTTTTGATCCCTCGCACTGAACGGCGAGAGTTGGCAAGGGGCAGGCCATCGGCCGGCCCCGACCCTCTCCCCGGCGGGGAGAGGGTGCCCGCATCAATAGCGGTAGGTGTTGGCCTTGTACGGGCCTTCCTTCTTCACGCCAATGTAGGCGGCCTGCTCCTCGCTCAGTTCGGTGAGCATGGCACCGACCTTCTTGAGGTGCAGGCGGGCCACTTTCTCATCGAGGTGCTTGGGCAGCACGTAAACCTGACCCACTTGGTAGCTGTCTTTCTTGGTGAACAACTCGATCTGCGCGATGGTCTGGTTGGCAAAGCTCGAGGACATCACGAAGCTGGGGTGGCCGGTGCCGCAGCCGAGATTGACCAGACGGCCCTTGGCCAGCAAGATGATGCGCTTGCCGTCGGGGAAGATGACGTGATCAACCTGAGGCTTGATCTCTTCCCAGTGGCATTTCTCGAGGGCGGCCACATCGATCTCGTTGTCGAAGTGACCGATGTTGCAAACAATGGACTGGTCCTTCATGGCCGCCATGTGGGCGTAGGTGATCACGTCCTTGTTGCCGGTGGCCGAGACAAAGATGTCGGCCTTATCGGCAGCGTATTCCATGGTCACGACCTTGTAGCCTTCCATGGCCGCTTGCAAGGCATTGATCGGGTCGATCTCGGTGACCCACACCTGGGCGCTGAGCGCGCGCAGGGCCTGGGCCGAGCCCTTGCCCACGTCGCCATAGCCCGCCACCACTGCCACCTTGCCAGCGATCATGACGTCAGTCGCGCGCTTGACCGCGTCGACCAGCGACTCGCGGCAGCCATACAGGTTGTCAAACTTGCTCTTGGTGACCGAGTCATTGACGTTGATGGCGCGCAGGGCGAGCGAGCCCTTGGCCGCCATTTCGTTCAGACGCAGCACGCCAGTGGTGGTCTCTTCGGTCACGCCAATGATGTTTTTCAGGCGGCGGCTGTACCAGCTGCCGTCTTGCGCCAGCTTGGCCTTGATGGCATTGAAGAGGCACACCTCTTCTTCGCTACCGGGATTGTTGAGCACCGATGCGTCGGTTTCGGCCTTGGTGCCCAGATGCATCAGGAGCGTCGCGTCGCCGCCATCGTCCAAAATCATGTTCGGGCCTTCTTCAGCCGTGCCCTTGGCGCCCTTGAATTCAAAGATGCGGTGGGTGTAGTCCCAGTAGTCGACCAAGGTCTCGCCCTTGTAGGCAAACACCGGCGTGCCGCTGGCCACCAGCGCCGCCGAGGCATGGTCCTGGGTCGAGAAGATGTTGCAGGAGGCCCAGCGCACATCGGCACCCAGAGCTTGCAGGGTTTCGACCAGCACTGCCGTTTGAATGGTCATGTGCAAGGAGCCGGTGATGCGGGCGCCCTTGAGCGGCTGAGCAGCGGCGTACTCCTCGCGGATGGCCATCAGGCCAGGCATTTCGGTTTCGGCAATCTTGATTTCCTTGCGACCCCATTCGGCCAGCGACAGGTCGGCAATGGCGTAATCTTGGTTATGCAAGGGCTTGAGCACGGCGTTCATGATGTGATTCTCCAGACAAAGACAAACAAAGCCCACAAGGGCAGCCACCACGCATGAACAAAGGGTAGAGTTTGCTCACCCTGTAAGGCCCATGGCGGGCGGGTGAGCGTCGTTGCAAAGAAAAGGGTTCTGAGCCTAGACCACGCCAAGGTGGGTTGCAACGCTCCTCAGAAACCGGACAAGATTGTAGCGCTGACGCCGCCCGTCACCGGGCCCGAGATGGCAACCCTCAGCGGTTGCGGGCCTTTCGCGCCAACTCAGGCACCAGTTCAGAGGCGCCGTCCTCGATGTCCTTGAGCGGCTGGGCCCGGCAAAAGTTGTCCATCCACAAAAACAGCGATGGGTTGTCCGTGCCCTTGAGAAGGTCGACGCCTGAAGCCGCGGCGCGCCCCGACAGGTAGCCCACCAACCAGGCTTCGGCATGCGTGTTCCTGTCACCGGTTCTGCCCTGCACCCAATCGCCGCAGGACCGCGCGCCCCGGATCGTCAGTGCGCTGGCGCTGTGAACTGTCAATAGCAGGGCAATCATGGCCAAGGTCAAACGTTTCAAGTCCAGCTCCCAAGTGTTGATTGACCGGCTGATTATCAATGCCCCAACACCCGGCATGCAGGAGCCGCCGATGCGATGGGGGGGCAATCGCCTGATCTGCCGCAGCCGCCCAGATCGGTCAGGCGTGCGTGGAGGCCAGCACGATGGCCAAACAGGCATCGAGACTTTCCGACGGCAGACGCCGGAAGCCCGAGCGGGCATAGCGCTGCAGCCGTCCGAGCAAAAACGCATGCAGCAGCGAGGCCCTGAGCTGGGCGTCAACGGTGGGCGTTTGCGAGGCCGTGCCCGCTTCGCGCAGCAACTGACGCCATTGCGCCTCGAGTTTGTCGAAAAACAGGTTCATGCGCTCTTGCAGGCGCTCATGCTCAAAGACCAGCGCGTCGCCCACCATGACGCGGGTCATCCCTGGGTTTTTTTCAGCGAATTGCACCAAGATGCGAGCGGTCTTGATCACCCGGCTCATCGCATCGGGCTCTCGCTCTTGCAATTGATTGGTCAGCGAGAAGATCGAGCTTTCAATGAAGTCGATCAGGGCCTCGAACATCTGCGCCTTGCTGGCAAAGTGTCGGTACAAGGCCGCCTCACTCACGTCCAGCCGTGCAGCCAAAGCCGCGGTGGTGATGCGCTCGGCGCCGGGCTGCTCGAGCATGGTCGCCAGCGCCTGGAGGATTTGCACGCGCCGCTCGCCGGGCTTGGGCCTCTTGCGCACAGGCGCTTGCGGCGGCGCTGGAGGTGACTCGGATTCAGGCTCGGACATGCGCTCAGGCTCCTGAGGGGGGACAAGAAAAATCATTCTCGCACAGCGCTCTGAGGGGCCATTGCAGGGGCGGCAGGGCCACGGCCGCCCTGCCGGTTCAGTGCGACCGGATCATGGTGCCGTAGGCCTGGTCGGTCAGGATCTCCAGCAGCATCGCGTGCGGCACGCGCCCATCGACCACATGCACCGCATTGACGCCGCTCTTGGCGGCATCGATGGCGCCAGCCAACTTGGGCAGCATGCCGCCGCTGATGGTGCCGTCAAGCACCAGTTCGTCGATCTGGCGGGGCGTCAGTTCGGTGATCAATTGCCCCGCCTTATCGAGCACGCCCCGGATGTTGGTCAGCATGACCAATTTCTCAGCCTGCAGCACGGTGGCCAGCTTGGCCGCCACCACATCGGCGTTGATGTTGTAACTCTCGTTGTGCTCGCCAAAGCCGATCGGGCTGATCACCGGAATGAACTGGTCCTCCTGCAGGGCCCGCACCACCGATGGGTCGATTTGGACGATGTCGCCGACCTGCCCGACATCATGCTCCTTGCTCGGGTCTTTGGTGTCCAGCATCTTGAGCTTGCGCGCGCGGATCAGGCCGCCATCGCGACCGGTCAGGCCCACCGCCTTGCCGCCGGCCTGATTGATCAGACCCACGATGTCTTGCTGCACCTCGCCGGCCAGCACCCATTCGACCACTTCCATGGTCTCGGCGTCCGTCACCCGCATGCCCTGGATGAACTCGCCTTTCTTACCGAGTCGGTTCAATGCCGTTTCGATTTGCGGCCCGCCGCCGTGCACCACCACCGGGTTCATGCCGACCAATTTCAGCAGCACCACGTCTTCGGCAAAGTCGGCCTGCAATGCCGGGTCGGTCATGGCGTTGCCGCCATATTTGATGACCAGGGTCTTGCCGTGAAAGCGACGAATGTAGGGCAGCGCCTGGGCCAGGATTTCGGCCTTGTCACGCGGGGCGATGTGGGTGAGGTCTGGATCGGTGGAACTCATGGGAAAACGACAATGAAAAAGGGCTGCCCCCAAAGGCAGCCCCGATTGTGCAGCAGGTGAGAATCACCGCCGCCGATGGCCTACGCTCAGGCCTTGATGGCGAAATCGTCCTTGGACTTGCCCTCGGCCACCAGGGTGGCCATCCAGCGCGGCATCAGTCCGCGGCCGCTCCAGGTCTCGCCATTGGGGCCCTGATACTTAGGCGCCACCGTCGCCGTACCTGCGCTCTTTTTGGCCGCACGCCGCGTCCCAGCGGCCTTGGCTTTGCCGGCCGGGCGACCACGGGTCTTGGGGGCCTTTTTCATTCCGGCGCTCAGGTCCTTGACCGTGATGCCAAAAGCCTGCATTTTGGCGAGAATATCCTGCACCGTGCTGTTGAACTCGCGGGAGCGAATATCCGCGGCCTGTTTCTGGAGTTTTTCAATTTGCGACTGGATATCGATCAGGTTTCCCATATTGCTTCCTCTAGTGGTATGAAATGGCCACCCATTTATTGGGTTCGTGGATGATAAATCAATTTCAGCCGATTAGTCGCCCATACTCCGACCAATGACCTGGTCAGGCTGTGCAGTCAGAGCCGGAACTCGGCTTGGTTCGACAGGCGCCGGGCCCAAACCCCACCTGGATTCAGGGACTTTCTAAAAAAGCGGCGCCTGCGCCAATGTCAGACCCGCCGCGTCCTTTTGAGAAAGTATTGGAATATCTTCAATCGGCCATTGAATGGCAATTTGCTCATCATTCCAAAGAATGCAGCGCTCATGAGCAGGTGCATAGTATTGAGTGGTCTTATACAGAAAATCGGCCGACTCGCTCAACACCAGAAAGCCATGGGCAAACCCTGGTGGAATCCACAGTTGCCGCTGGTTGTGCTCGGACAACTCATATCCCACCCAGCGGCCAAAACTGGGAGAGTCGCGCCGAATATCGACAGCCACGTCGAACACAGCCCCCCTGACCACCCGCACGAGCTTGCCCTGAGCCTGCTCGATCTGGTAGTGCAAGCCGCGCAGTACGCCCTGGCCGCTTCGGCTGTGGTTGTCCTGCACAAAATTCAGATCCAGGCCAGTGGCCTGAGCAAAAGCGCGTTGATTGAAACTTTCCAAAAAGAAGCCGCGAGCATCGCCATACAGCTGCGGTTCAATCAGCAGAACATCAGGGACAGACGTTGGCGTGACTTTCATCGTCAAAACACAGTGCCTCGCAAAATCTGCATCAAATAACGGCCATAGCCATTTTTGAGCATGGGCTGAGCGAGTTTTTCAAGTTGCTCGGCCGAGATATAACCCTTCCGGTAGGCCAGTTCTTCCGGGCAGGCAATTTTTAGGCCCTGCCGGTGCTCGATGGTGGCAATGAACTGGCCGGCCTCGAGCAGGGATTCATGGGTGCCCGTATCGAGCCAGGCCATGCCACGGCCCATGACCTCGACATTGAGTTGGCCGCGCTCCAGGTAAATGCGATTGACGTCGGTGATCTCGAGTTCGCCGCGGGCCGATGGCGCAATGCTGGCAGCAATATCGAGCACCTGCTGGTCATAAAAATACAAGCCGGTGACCGCGTAATTGGAGGCCGGCCGGGCCGGCTTTTCTTCGATGCTGACGGCCCGCCGCTGCGCGTCAAACGACACCACGCCATAACGCTCGGGGTCGTTGACATGGTAGGCAAACACCGTGGCGCCTGTGCTGCGGGCATCGCTGACCCGCAACTGGGCCTCCAGGTCATGGCCGTAGTAAATGTTGTCGCCCAAGATCAAAGCCGAATCGGCCTGCCCCACGAAATCGCGACCGATGATAAAGGCCTGCGCCAATCCGTCGGGGCTGGGTTGTACCGCATAGCTCAGCGCCAAACCCCACTGACTGCCATCGCCCAGAAGCTCCTGAAAACGCGGGGTGTCCTGCGGCGTCGAAATGATCAAGATTTCCCGCATGCCGGCCAACATCAACGTGGTCAGCGGGTAATAGATCATGGGCTTGTCATAGACCGGCAGCAATTGCTTGGAGACCGCCTGGGTCACCGGATACAGCCGGGTGCCTGAGCCACCGGCCAAGATGATGCCTTTACGTTGTCGACTCATGGGACCTCTCACAAGATTTCACTCAGCAGGCGGTCGACCCCCTGCTGCCAGGTCGGCAGATGCAAATTGAAGGTCGACTGCACCAGGCCGGTGTCCAGGCGCGAATTGTGCGGCCGCTTGGCGGCCGTCTGAAAGGCGCTGCTGGGCACCGGCTGGATCTCCTGCACCCGCCAATTCGATTCAGGCTTGAGGCGGCGCGCTTGCGCAATCACATGGCTGGCGTAGCCGTGCCAGGAAGTCTGCCCAGCCGCCGCCAAGTGGTAGAGACCCGCGCACTGTGGCTGCTGGGCGACCTGCCGCAGGGCCAAGGCGGTGACATCGGCCAGCAACTCAGCGCCGGTGGGTGCGCCAATCTGGTCGTCGATCACTGTCAGCTTCTCGCGCTCGGAGGCCAGGCGCAGCATGGTCTTGGCAAAGTTGTTGCCGCGGGCGGCATAGACCCAGCTCGTGCGAAAAATCAGATGCCGCTCACAGGCAGCGGACACGGCCTGCTCACCCTCGAGTTTGGTTTGGCCGTAAACATTGAGCGGGGCCGGCGCGTCGGTCTCGCGCCAGGGCTGCTGGCCACTGCCGTCAAACACATAGTCAGTGCTGTAGTGAACCAGCCAGGCGCCCAGGGCCTGAGCCTCGCGGGCCAGTGCGGCTGGCGCTGTGGCATTGATCAGACGGGCGCGCTCGGGCTCGGCCTGCGCCTGATCGACCGCCGTGTGCGCAGCCGCATTAACGATGACCTGCGGCGCGACGGCCCGCACCGTGGCCGCCAGGGCCTCGGGCTGGGTGAAGTCGCCACAGGCTTCGGTGCTGCCCCAATCGAGGGCGATCAGCTCACCCAGGGGCGCGAGGCTGCGCTGGAGCTCCCAGCCCACCTGCCCGCCCTTACCCAACAAAAGGATCTTCACGCCGCCGTCCCATATTGCGTCTGAACCCAGTCGCGATAGGCACCACTTTGCACCCGTTCAACCCAGCCGGCGTGGTCCAGGTACCAGCGCACCGTTTTACGTATGCCGGTGTCAAAGGTTTCGGCCGGCTTCCAGCCCAGTTCCTCATGCAGGCGGCTGGCGTCGATGGCATAGCGGCGGTCATGGCCCGGACGGTCGGTCACGTGGGTGATTTGCTGGCGATAGGAGACCCCATCGGAGCGCGGGCGCATCTCGTCGAGCAGGTCGCACACGGTGTGGACGATCTCGATATTGGCTTTTTCATTCCAGCCACCCACGTTGTAGACCTGCCCGACTCGCCCGGCCTGCAGCACCCGGCAGATGGCGCTGCAATGGTCCTTCACATAAAGCCAGTCGCGCACCTGCAGACCGTCGCCGTAAACCGGCAAAGGCTTGCCCGCCAAGGCGTTGACGATCATCAGCGGAATGAGTTTTTCCGGGAAATGATAGGGTCCATAGTTGTTGCTGCAGTTGGTGGTCAGCACCGGTAAGCCATAGGTGTGGTGATAGGCGCGCACCAAGTGATCGCTGGCCGCTTTGCTGGCCGAGTAGGGGCTGTTGGGCTCATAGCGGTGCGATTCGGTAAAAGCCGCATCGCCCGGGCCCAAGGAGCCATAGACCTCGTCGGTCGAGACATGCAGGAAGCGGAAATCCGCCCGCACGGGCGCGGGCAAGGCACTCCAGTAATGACGCACCGCTTCCAGCAGCCTGAAACTGCCCACGACGTTGGTCTGCACAAAGGCCTCGGGGCCCAAAATCGAGCGGTCCACGTGGGATTCGGCCGCGAAGTTGATCACCGCCCTCGGCTGGTGCTCACTGAGCAAATGGCTGACAAGCGCCCCATCACCGATGTCACCCTGCACAAACCGGTGTCGGCCGTCGCCCTGAAGGCTGGCCAGCGTCTCAAGATTGCCAGCGTAGGTGAGCTTGTCCAGATTGATGACAGGCTCAGCATCGGGCCGGGCCAACCAATCGAGCACAAAATTGCCGCCGATGAATCCGGCGCCGCCAGTGACAAGTAGGGTCATAGATATCCTGGTGGCCCAGTGAGTCGGGCCCAATCAAAGCAGGATTCTAGGGAAGGTCGCCGGCCGCCCGGCTC